>NZ_VMLD01000009.1:0-276000 GCF_013276485.1 Streptococcus sp. 4886
AGCCAGCGGACAACCAATGGAGTGCGGATAAGGCAGTTGCTGGTATTTCGGTTGACCCAGCTACAGGAACAGTGACAGTAGGTCATGAAGCTGTGAAAGCGCAAGGAACTGTAGAAGCGCAAGCCCGTAGTGGCAACAGTGACTTGAGTAGTAAAGGTAGTGCGCAAATGCCTATATATAGACCGGCTCCACTTCCTCGTCCTATCCCAGTGCCAGACAATGGAAATACTAATAGTCTAGTACCTAGTGATTTAGATGGAAATCAAGCTGGAAATGCTGGTGATGTGAACACTACAGAACCAGCAAGTCCTTCTGTTCCAACAAGTCCATCAGATAGTGGGCAAGCAAATTCTGGACAAGATGGACGAAGCACTGACAGTGGCTCAACAACCACTGCTCGTTCGTCTGTAGCTCCAGTGACAACTACGGAACCTACTGTAAATACAGCGAATAGAGAAGACGATACTGTTCGTTCAGCAACTCAGGGTCAAGGAACTTTAGACAAGTCAGAACTAAGTAAGCAGGTTCAAACCTTAGAAAATCTTTTGAGAACATTGACAGGTGTATCGAATCCTACCACAGATTCAGCACGTCTGGTTCTGGCAGAGGCTAAGAAAGCTCTTGCAGATGATAGTTTGACAGAGCAAGGGTTGCGCCATATCCTGCAAACAGTCAAAGATGCCATTGCTTCCCTAGAGTCCATTAAGGAAAGCCAGTCAGCAACGAAGGCTGGAGAACAAAAAGTTTCTGAGGAAGCACCAGAAGCAGATAAGTCTGTAGCTCAAACTCAAATCTCAGTAGGAGCTATTGTGGTAAGTATACTGGTTCTATTAGGTCTCCTCTTCTTCCTCCTAGCTCGTCGTAATAAAGAATCAGAACTCGAGAAATTAACCAAGGAATTAAGTAAACTTCTTAAGAACTTAAACCTTGAAACAGTGGATAAGGATGTCCTTAAAAAGTCTCAAGAAGAACTTCAAAATGCAGTTTCCTTCTTGGCAGATGAAAAAGGCTCTGAGCATACTGAAGCAGAGTTGATTGATAATCTTAAAGAGGTTCTTGCTAAATTGAAAGCAAACGCCTAATAACACGCTATATTAAAAATCTCCAGATTAGGAACTATCCGTAAGTTCTCTAGTCTGGAGATTTTTCCATATACTTCGTTATTGGACGGTTACTTTTCTTCTGAAAATACTAGCTAGCGTCAGTTGTCCTAAAATTTTGTTTGAGAGACTAGCACAGGATAACAGAGTGACGCTATCACTGGGCTAATAGAGATAAAATAAACAATTGATTTAGGACATTTGTTTGATAGTGGTGATAAAGTTTTAAATCTGCTACATAATTTGTGGAGTTTTTTCTATAATTAGGAGTTTAACCTAATCTGCAAATAGGAGTATACTAATAATGTAATCGTTATCAAAAGTCTAAAAAGGAATTTTTAGATGGATATCAAAATAAAAAGGGAGGAAATTATGAATAAGTTTTCAAAAACCTTGAGAGACAACTGGATCTTTCTCTTGATGGTTTTGCCAGGGGCACTCTGGTTGATTCTATTCTTCTACATTCCAGTATTTGGGAACGTGGTTGCCTTCAAAGACTACCACATGACCAGTAATGGATTTATAGATAGTATCATAAATAGTAAATGGGTCGGACTCGATAATTTCAGATTCTTATTTAGTTCAAGAGACGCCTTTATTATCACACGAAATACGGTTCTCTACAATCTTGGCTTTATCTTTCTAGGTTTAGTTGTATCTGTAGGGATTGCCATTATCCTCAGTGAACTCCGTTCCAAGAGAATGGTGAAGATTTTCCAAACTTCTATGTTGTTCCCTTACTTCTTGTCTTGGGTTATCATCAGTTTCTTTACAGATGCCTTCCTAAACATTGATAAAGGGGTGTTCAATCATCTATTGGAAAGTCTTGGTCTCAAAGAAGTCAATTTCTACGCTGATTTGGGAATCTGGCCTTATCTCCTACTTTTCCTAGGTATTTGGAAAGGTTTTGGATATAGCAGTGTCATGTACTATGCGACAATTATGGGAATTGATCCAACCTACTACGAAGCAGCGACAGTGGACGGAGCCAGCAAATGGCAACGTATTCGCAACGTAACCATTCCGCAGTTGACACCGCTGGTAACTGTATTGACCATCCTTGCAGTCGGAAATATCTTCCGTGCAGACTTCGGTCTATTCTACCAAATCCCCCACAATGCTGGTCAGCTTTATAACGTAACCAACGTTTTGGATGTATATGTATATAATGGATTGACCCAGACAGCGGATATCGGGATGGCTTCAGCAGCAGGTCTCTACCAATCAGTAGTCGGCTTGATTCTGGTGGTTCTATCAAACTTACTGGCAAGACGAGTTGATCCAAACTCAGCCTTGTTCTAAAAGGAGGAGAATATGGCAGAAAAGAAAATTAAAAAAGAAAAAATTGATAATGTCGGCATTCACTCCTTCAGTAAGAAAGCAGATATCTTCTTCAGTATTATTTCGGGTTTGATTGCCCTCTCTTGTATCCTACCTTTTGTATTCGTTATCATTATTTCAGTGACGGACGAGAAAAGCCTCCTCCAATACGGCTACAGCTTCTTCCCATCCCAATTTGGATTAGACGGTTTTGAGTTTTTGGCACAGTTTAAGGATAAAATCTTACAAGCCCTCTTCATCTCTGTCTTTGTAACCGTAGTTGGGACATTTACAAATGTCTTTATCACAACAACCTATGCCTACGCTATTTCACGGACAACCTTTAAGTATCGCAGATTTTTTACCATCTTCGTCCTTCTCAGTATGTTGTTCAACGCTGGTTTGGTACCAGGTTATATCATGGTGACCCGTGTACTTCAGCTTGGTGACACTGTTTGGGCCTTGATTGTTCCAATGCTTCTCTCACCATTCAATATCATCTTGATGCGTTCCTTCTTCAAGAAGACCATTCCAGAAGCCATTCTCGAATCGGCTCGTATCGATGGTGCCAGTGAGGCCCGGATTTTCTTCCAAATCTGTTTGCCATTGTCACTACCAGGTATCGCAACCATCACGCTTTTGACAGCTCTTGGTTTCTGGAATGACTGGTTCAACGCCCTTCTTTACATCAAGAGTGACAACTTGTATCCATTGCAATATTTGCTCATGCAAATCCAACAAAATATGGACTACATTGCCAAAGCGGTCGGCTTGACTGGTCAACTGGGAGTTGCTCTACCGAAAGAAACAGGTCGTATGGCCATGGTTGTGGTAGCAACCCTTCCAATCGCGATTTTGTATCCATTCTTCCAACGCTACTTTGTAAAAGGTTTGACTATCGGTGGTGTGAAAGAATAGTGCTTATTGAGAAATAACATTTTTCAGTTCCCAACTTCCCTTGTGTGAAGTTAATACTCTTCGAAAATCTCTTCAAACCGCGTCAACGTCGCCTTGCCGTATAGATGTTACTGACTTCGTCAGTTCTATCTGCAACCTCAAAACAGTGTTTTGAGCAACCTGCGGCTAGTTTCCTAGTTTGCTCTTTGATTTTCATTGAGTATAAGATCATTACATTGTTTATAAGTTTAAAAATAAAAAAAGGAGTTTTTATCATGAAAAACTGGAAAAAATATGCTTTTGCATCTGCTAGTGTAGTCGCTTTGGCTGCAGGTCTTGCTGCTTGTGGAAACTTGACAGGTAACAGCAAAAAAGCTGCTGATTCAGGTGACAAACCTGTTATCAAAATGTACCAAATCGGTGACAAACCAGACAACTTGGATGAATTGTTAGCAAATGCCAACAAAATCATCGAAGAAAAAGTTGGTGCCAAATTGGATATCCAATACCTTGGCTGGGGTGACTATGGTAAGAAAATGTCAGTTATCACATCATCTGGTGAAAACTATGATATTGCCTTTGCAGATAACTACATTGTAAATGCTCAAAAAGGTGCTTACGCTGACTTGACAGAATTGTACAAAAAAGAAGGTAAAGACCTTTACAAAGCACTTGACCCAGCCTACATCAAGGGTAATACTGTAAATGGTAAAATTTACGCTGTTCCAGTTGCGGCCAACGTTGCATCATCTCAAAACTTTGCCTTCAACGGAACTCTCCTTGCCAAATATGGTATCGATATTTCAGGTGTTACTTCTTACGAAACTCTTGAGCCAGTCTTGAAACAAATTAAAGAAAAAGCTCCAGACGTAGTACCATTTGCAGCTACTAAGAACTTCATCCCTTCTGAGAACTTTGACTACCCAGTAGCAAACGGTCTTCCATTCGTTATCGACCTTGAAGGGGATACTACTAAGATTGTAAACCGTTATGACGTTCCTCGTTTCAAAGAACACTTGAAGACTCTTCACAAATTCTATGAAGCTGGATACATTCCAAAAGATGTCGCAACAAGCGATACTTCATTTGACCTTCAACAAGATACTTGGTTCGTTCGTGAAGAAACAGTAGGACCAGCTGACTACGGTAACAGCTTGCTTTCACGTGTTGCTAACAAAGATATCCAAATCAAATCATTCACTAACTTCATTAAGAAAAACCAAACAACACAAGTTGCTAACTTTGTCATCTCAAACAACTCTAAGAACAAAGAAAAATCAATGGAAGTGTTGAACCTCTTGAATACGAACCCAGAACTCTTGAACGGTCTTGTTTACGGTCCAGAAGGTAAGAACTGGGAAAAAATTGAAGGTAAAGAAAACCGTGTTCGCGTTCTTGATGGCTACAAAGGAAACACTCACATGGGTGGATGGAACACTGGTAACAACTGGATCCTTTACATCAACGAAAACGTTACAGACCAACAAATCGAAAATTCTAAGAAAGAATTGGCAGAAGCTAAAGAATCTCCAGCGCTTGGATTTATCTTCAATACTGACAATGTGAAATCTGAAATCTCAGCTATTTCTAACACAATGCAACAATTTGATACAGCTATCAACACTGGTACTGTAGACCCAGATAAAGCTATTCCAGAATTGATGGAAAAATTGAAATCTGAAGGTGCCTACGAAAAAGTATTGAACGAAATGCAAAAACAATACGATGAATTCTTGAAAAACAAAAAATAATCAGCTAAATTGATTTCGTGTATTCATTCCTAACTCCTAAAATAAGAATCACTGCTTTCCTCAGGTTGGTCTGGGGAAGGCAGTGATTTTTTGAAAGTTTTTGAAGCCATGTATGCTGAGGAAATGTATAAAGACTACCAAACCTAATTTATTTCAGGTTATTATAAATACTATCTAAATATGAGTGAATTTCTTGTTGTATAGATTATAAAGAATGATTTCTAGCTGTATCAATGACACCGAATATTCTGTAATGATTACGGAAAAGTTTATCATAATCAATGTAACTTCCTATGATAATAATGTTGGAAAATTCAGAACGGAGTCGTATATCTTCTATATAAGAATACATTGTATCTGAAGATAAAAACATTGATTTTATGATAAAATAGGTAGTAGTGTTATAGGAATAGATGATCCGCCTAGAAACTATAATTCTCATTTTTGTTGATAAGTTTTCTTTAATATAAGAATTGATGTCACTTGTGATGATATATCCTAATAATGAAAAATGTAGAATTTGAATTGTATCCATATTTCTCCTCTTGCTCTATCATATCAAAAACATCCGATAGAAGATGTCGAAATCTTAGATTGTATAACTGTTAGCATGAAATGTTGAAAAATAACCATTTATGATAACTCAGATACCTTTTAAGATTTTTTCCATCATAGGATACTAGTTTTGATATGATATAGGAGAGTAAGGAGGAAAAATATGCAAGAATATATTTTAAGCCAAGGCAGAGCAGTTGTTAAAGTGCCTCATTCTAAGGTTTACTATGTGACAACACATCCTACGAAGGCACATGCTGTTATTTTTATTACAGCTGATGGAGTATTTGAGAAGTATATGAGCCTAGCTAGAGTTGAGGAAATGAGTCTGGGGAAATTGTTCAGGTGTCATAGAAAGTTTCTTGTTAACTTATCCAAAGTAATAGGATTGAAGTATGAAACGAAGACCATTTTATTTATGGATGAAAGAGTATCGGATATTATCTGCTCTAGAAGATATTTTAAAACTGTAAAAGAAAGATGGTTAAATACTAAAGGAGACGAGAAATGAATATCTTTATATTAGAGGATGATTTTATACAGCAGACTAGGATGGAAAATCTGGTGTATGATATTTTAGAGAAGAATTGTTGGGAAGTAAAGCACTGTGGTGTTTATGGTAAACCAAATCAATTGTTAGAAGATATGATGGAACGTGGAGGTCATCAACTTTTCTTTTTGGATATTGAAATTAAAAACGATGTTAGAAAAGGGTTAGATATTGCTTTGGAAATCAGAGATAGAGATCCAAATGCAGTCATTGTTTTTGTAACAACTCATTCAGAATTTATGCCTGTTAGTTTTCAATATCAAGTATCAGCTTTAGATTTTATTGATAAGGAATTACCTGAAAGTGCTTTTAGGGAACGTGTGGAAAAGGCAATCGCTTATGTTCACAAGAATAAACATCAACTAATGACTGAAGATTCTTTTGTGTTTACAAATTCTAAAGCACTCGTTCAGGTTCCATTTTCGGATTTGCTTTATATAGAAACGTCAATGATTCCTCATAAGCTAGTTCTTTATTCTATGAGAGAAAGAATAGAATTTTACGGTAAAATTTCTGATATATTGAAACAAGAACCCAGATTGGTTCAGTGTCATCGTTCTTTTATTGTGAATCCTTATAATATCTCTTCAATAGATAAGGAAGAAAAACTAGTCTATTTGAAGAACGGGTCAAGTTGCCTAGTATCTAGGTTAAAAATGAGGGAATTGCTGAATATAGTTAAAGATTTACATGATAGTAAGGAGTAGTAAATGTCATTTGTGTTAGTATCTTTGAATTTTTACATACTTTTATTTCTTCATGCAAAAATTTATGGCTATCAATTGACTATAAAGAGATCTTTAGAGTTATTGTTTTTCTATTTTTTATTAGAGTTTTTACTTTTAACCTTGATTAAGATGTTCTATATCCCTGTTGTTATTACAGTACTAGATTATCCCATCTTTTTTATTATCTACACATTTTTGTTGGATAAAAAGAAGTACAGTCTGATATTGACACTTTTTTATGCTCTGTTTCCTATCACATTTTGGTCAATTATCTATGATTTTTTTGTTGATTTTATTATTCCTAATTTTGTTAGTTTAACAGAAATATATGTTTATTACGATGCTACCATTTTCTCAATTTTAGCAAGTCTCCTATCTTTGCTTATAATAAAAGTTTTTCAGTATGATTTTAGCTATTTAAGAAGTAAAGTGTTGGATAAACATCTGGATCAAATAATGAGGATTGCTAATGCTGCAATGTTGGGTTATTTTATCCTTATTCCTTTTATTGGTTACATTAAAAACAGCCTGAATTTATCTGTAAATCATTATCAAGGAGCTATAACTGCAATCTATTTCTTTTTATTTATCTATTTTGTTAATATACTGGACAGAAATGTACGTGAGGAATTGCAAAAAGATTTAGTACTTCAAAAAGAGATTCAACTTCAAAATCTTAAGAGCTATAGTAAACAAGTAGAAGGACTTTATCAAGAGGTTAGAAGCTTTAGGCATGATTATGCAAATATCTTAACAAGTTTAAAGATAGGGATAGACCGAAAAGATATTGATTTAGTTGCTCAAATTTATGACAGTGTCTTGAAAGACTCAGGGAAAAATTTAAAAGATACAAAATTTGATGTAGTGAGATTGAGAAATATAGAGGATTTATCCTTGAAGAGTTTATTAATCTCAAAATTATCCGAGGCTCAGAGTTTACTAGTGCCAGTTTCTTTGGAAATAGAAAAACCAATCGTTATCAAAAAGATTGAGGAAATTGATTTTTTAACAGTTGTTTCTATATTGTTAGATAACGCGATAGAGGCCGCTGCAAGCGCCACTGTCGAGGAACCTCTAAGTGTTTGTTTTTTTGAAGATATGAGAAATAATAAGCAAGTTTTAATTATCCAAAATCCGACCCTAGATAGAGAGATTGATGTTACAAAAATATTTGAGAGAGGAATGTCGTCTAAAGGGCAGAATAGAGGAGTTGGTTTGTCTAATGTTAATAGTATTTTGACAAAATACCCAAATATCATTCTAAAAACTACAAGTTCTAATTTTAGATTTAAACAAGTCTTAGAGATAGAAGTATAGGTGGGGATGGGTGACTTGTATCTTCTATAATCTTTTCATGATAAAACGCATAGTATCAGTCATTTTGAAATCTGATATTATGCGTTTTTATAATTCTATAGATTTTTTATGGTTTGAAAGTAGTCCGTAATTTTAATGGTGTTGTTATAGTTTCATATAGCTCTTCCCACAATCCTCCACCTGTAATTTGGTTGAGTTCGGTAGTTGTTAGTTCTTGAAATGAGGTTAGGTTTTGATTCTTATCCATGTTATGATTCTCCTTTTTGATAAGATAATAAATAGTTATAGAGTGTTATCTGAAAATTAATCAGAATGGGTTAAAATTTTATCTTTGAAATAATCAAAATATGTTTTCTTTGCAGTTACACTAGTGACGCGACCTTGTAAGCCGTATTGGATGAGTTTACTATCCTCATTAGATAGTTTTGCAAGAGCGGTTAATTTAAAGAGATTTCCTTGCTCTGTTCTGGTAGGAGTTTGATCAATTGTCTGAAGTTGGCCGATGATGGTAATGCCGTGATTTCCAATTTTCTCCAGTTTTAATCTTACAGTTTGTCCTTTATCTAGTAGAGGTAGATAGTCAGAAGATACGTAGTAAGTGATTAGTACTTCTCTTGTATCTGTGATGACAGGGAATATTTGAGCAATTTCTGTACCAGTTGGAATTCTATTTTTACCTTCAAATTCACTGTTTAAGTGAATGATACCTTTACTTGGGGTGGTTAAGGTATTGTTTTCTAAGCGCTGCGTTGCTTGATCTAGTTGTACTTTTAATTCTGTTAATTGATTCTCCACGGTTAGTTGTTGCTGTGAGGCTGTTTGTAAAAATTGAGTACGGAGTACTTCAATTTTGGTTGCTAAACTATTGTCATAAGTTGCTACACTTCCGATACCAGCTTGCTGAATTTTGAGGCTTGCGATAGATGATTCAAGACCTGCAATACTTTGATTAATTTGAGATAAAAATGGCTCCTCTGCAGTTCCTTGTGTTTGTCCTTGTGAGGCTACAAGATAACGATTCAAAATTGACTGGTGCGGATTGCCAGTTGGTAAGCGTGCTCTGTTATTTATGATAGCATCTCTCAGCTCTTGATATTCTCCAATTTGTTGTTGAACTTTTGAAATTTCTTGTTCAATAGCTGATGAACTGCTATTGGCAAGATTGGCTTGATTTGAAACTTCGGTGTTAGTCTTTGAGATACCTAGCTCAATATCATGAGCTTGTTTAGTAAAATTCATAAAGGTATTATGGTAGCCAAATTCATCCTCGCCAGAAAAAAGATCAGTTGCTTTTTCTAAGCTTTGTTTCAAAATTCCAAGTCCTTCTTTTTGCTTCTCAAGTCTTTGTAATTGAGTTTCTAAGGCAGTTTTCTGACTTTCTTCCATTGTTTCAGAGTATTTGATGAGTAAGTCCCCTTTTTCAACTACTTGATTTGCCACTAAATGATTAGCAAGGATAGGATTATCACTGGTTGACTGAATGGATGCAATGACACTTGTAGGGGCGATTTCTCCTTGGGAAGTAACAGTAATTTCTTTTGTGGCAACAAGGGAGAAAATCAAGATGAAAGTAAACAGTAATGAAAGAGGTATAATTAACACTGTCGCATAGTTATGGTAACGTCTCTGATAAAACTCGACGCTTCTAAAAAGATTAGGATTCATGACATTCTCCTTATTTATTGAATAGATGATGGTAGAAGCCTTGCGCCTGCATTAACTCTTGGTGACTACCAACTTCAATGATTTTCCCCTGGTCAAGAACAATGACACGGTTAGTTCGTTCGGCTATACTGAGACGATGGGCTACAAAGAGAATGGTTTTATCAGTTAGGGACATAAGATTATCTATAACCTTTTTCTCAGTCAAGACATCAAGACCGCTAGTAGCTTCATCTAGTATTAGAACAGGAGCTTTAGTTAAAAGAGCACGAGCGAGGGCTATTCGTTGCTTTTGTCCTCCTGATAGACCAGCTCCATCAGAGAGCTGAGTTTGATAGCCCATAGGCATTCTTTCAATGTCTTGACGAATTTCAGCTAATTCGCAAGCTTTTAGAATATCTTCTTGGCTAATCATATGATTACCACCCAAGGTTAAGTTTTCCAAGATAGAGCCATTAAAGATATAGGCTTGTTGGGGCAGGTAATTAATATGACGGCGCAAGACTTTCTTATCAATGTTTTTAATATCCTGATGATTGATGGAAATATGCCCTTTGTAGGGTTCAAAGAAATTGACAATCATTTTGGCTAAAGTTGTTTTACCAGAACCACTGACTCCAACTAGGCTAACCTTATCTCCTTGTTTAATCGTGAGATTAATATCTGTTAAGGTATCTCGTCCAAAACCATACTTATAAGAAAGGTCATCAAATTCAATATCGCCCATCAAAAAATGTGAATGAACAGGGTTTTCTGGGGCTTGGAATTCAGATTCGACTAGATAGACCTCGTTCAAGCGGTTATTAGCGACCTTCGCAGATTGGAGTTTGGTTTGGAGGTTGATAATATTTTCCATAGGAGTTGTAAAGTAAGAAAGAAGTGTGTTAAAGGTAATCAGCTGACCAATAGAAATTTTACTCGACATGACTAATTGAGCGCCAAACCATAGGATAAGGATATTCAGAACTAATTTTGTTCCCTGCTTTAAACTCGTTTGTAAAATAGAATACTTACTGAGCTTAAAGGATTTTTCCAAATAATCTACAAATTCGCTGTCTATATTTTGATAGCGATTTTCTTCACTCGTGAGCGACTTTATAGTTTCAATCCCGTTGATATCTTCGATAATGGCAGAGCTAACCATAGAATTACTTTGCATGACATCATGGTTCATTTTTTCGAAAGGCTTCATAAAAGAAAAGATGATGAACATGTATATAGGAATGGAAATAAGAGAAAGAAGGAAGAGATTAGGGTTTTGTGCCAGTAAGACGCCTCCTACAAGAATCAGAATAGAAACATCCAGAAAAAGAGAAAGAATGGTAGAAGCCAAGGCATCTATAATAGAGTTAGCATCTGTGAACCGTGAAATGATTTCTCCTGTACGACGTGTCGCAAAGAAAGACATAGGAAGTTCAAAAATATGGCGAATATAGGATAGAATCACATCAATGCTTAATCTCTGGCTCAGAACGGTTAGGAGATAATCTCTGGAGAAGCTCATGACTTGTTGGAGGATATAGGTGATAACCAGACCGACTGAGATGATTCCTAAAGTTGATTTCATCTGATTTGGGATGTATTCATCTAAGATTCCTTGGAGATAATAAGAACCACCTATATTGATAATCGTGACCAATAAACTTGAGAGAACGATGTAAGCAATGAGAGATTTTTGTTTGAAAATCAGAGGAAGGAAGCTTAGTAGATCATTCTTTTTATCTTTATGGGGTTGATAGCTGGGTTTGGGAGCTAGAAAAATAGCTACTCCAGTCCATTCAGAGAAAAAGCGTTCTTTTGACATTTTGGTGATTTTTACAGAAGGGTCAGGATCACCAATAACCAGATAGTCTTTTTTTGTTTGATAGACAACATAGTAATGTTGGAGTTTTCCTTCTTTGTTTACGTGAACGATAAATGGATAGGGGACATCACTCATATCAAAGAGAGTTTTATCTGCTTGAACAGGTCTTGTTTCAAAGCCCATTTCATCAGCGGCTTTTACAATGCCAAGAGCAGTCGTTCCTTCTTTATTGGTCTTTGCAAGTTCTCTCAAGTGAGCTAGAGAAAAATCTGAACCATAGAATTTAGCAATCGAGGCTAAGGCAGCAACACCGCAGTCTCTAGCATCTATTTGAGGAACAAATGTACGTTTATAAGAAGTCATTGGCAATTCCTTTCATATAGTGGATAGCTCTATTATGCCAAACTTTACTAAAAAACTTCTTGCTAAATCGTAAACGGTATTTATATTGTCATGAACAGTAATTTTTATTAAGTAAGATGAACCATTGATTTTTATAGTTGACGATAGTATATATTAGTTTTGGTCTTTGATAAAATTTATGAAAAACATTTCGTGATGAAAAAAAGACATTTTATGATTTTAAAGAAATGATATCAGTTAATTATGATATATTGATGTTGTCAAGGTTGCAACAAGACAAAAATTAAAAATAAAAAGGAGGTATTCATCATGAATACAAAAACAATGTCACAATTTTCTGTTATGGATAATGAAATGCTTGCTCGTGTTGAAGGTGGAGATAAAGTAGGGGCTGGAGAAGTTGTTCAAGCATTAGGAATTTGTACAATAGGAGGTGCAGCTCTGGGGAGTGTTATCCCAGTTGTGGGAACTCTTGCCGGCGGGGTTTTAGGAGCACAGTTTTGTACAGCGGCTTGGGGAGCTTTTAGAGCAAGTTAAACTTTTAGCGATATAGTAGATTGGAAATAGTAGTAAAAGGAGGTGATTTATATGAAATACAGATTATTTCTTATTATTTTCTTGAGTAGTGTTTTGGATATTCTTTTAGGTACATTTTTGAAAATCTCGAATGTATCGATTGGGTGGATTGTTCTCTACAGTGGCTTATTTGAAGCAGGAGTTTTCCTTCTTGCTAATAAAGGTTTGGCGGTAAAAATCAAGGAATCAGACATTCAAAAACGCTTTAAATTTATTTTTGGAAAAACGTTATGGTTTCAAATTCTTTTGCTCATCTTTTTGGCGGTAAAACTTTATCTTGGTTTGGATGAGAGACTGATTTTACTTTATGGAAATATTTTCATTGTCTTTAATGCCTTAGTTTATCTTTTGTCTACTAGCCAAATTAATTTAACAAAGAAAGTGTGAAAAGAATGGAACAATCAGTAAATAATTTTATCATTTTATCCGATGAAAAATTAACAATGATAACAGCTGGTGATAAACAACTTGCAGACAGATTTTTAAGTGGAGTAGGTGGTGCAGTTGAGGGGCTTTCGCTTTGTGCACAGACAATCCCCTTCCCAACTCCGCAGATTTATTTAATTTGTGCAGCTGGTGGGGCGGCAGCTTCAGTTTTATGGCCACATTAGAGGATTTAGTTAGGATATAGAATTATTAATCTGGGTATCTCTTTGCGCTTATACTCTCTATACTGTATAGGAACGTATCATGTATAAACACTTATTTTTTCCATATTCAAAAATCTTAGACTGGTTGACACCCTATATTCTAGTCTTGGCTTCTGACACCATTGCATTTAATGTTTTTGTGCTAACCTTTGTATCTGTAGTGGTTTTTTCTTTCCTGAATCCCATGCTAGCTTTTATAGCTATATTCTTAGGGGCTGGCTATGTTGTCGGATTTTGGTTATTAAAATGGTTTGTTTTAGAGAGATTGGAGGTAAAGGATGACTTGTAGGAAGGTGTACTTAGTGTTTAAGTGGTTATCTTTATGGTCGTTTTCAATAAAGATTATACCTTGTTTTTGATTTTTAGTATAGTAACGTCAAATGTAGTTCCTTACATTCATTCCTAACTCCTAAAATAAGAATCACTGCTTTCCTCAGGTTGGTCTGAGGAGGGCAGTGATTTTTTACCTTATTTAGATAATTATCCGAATTAGATGATATAAACAATATTAAAATGATAACAGGTGATTAAAATATTAAAATTTCTTATATCTTTATTAATTTTTATTAAGTAGATTTTTAGAATAAAGTAGCTTATAATAAGAGTACGATGAAAGCGCTTAACATTGTGAAAATTCATCTTGTTCTGATTTAAGAGATCTAAAGATACAAATTTTTAAGCAGTCGTATATAGATGTATGTCATTTACACAGTTCTATATACTTAAAAATTTATACAATGATCAATTTAAACGAGGTAGGTGAAAAAATGATAAAAGTTGTTCTCTATTCTTTTTAGGAACAAGAAATTTTACATGAGGTTATTCAAATGAAAAAAACACCCAATCGATGGTTAATTTTGGCAGCAGCCATTTTAACGAATCTATCTCTAGGTGCTGGTTACGCCTGGTCAGTTTTTCAAAAGGCGCTGCTAGAAACCAATTCTAGTCAAGGATGGGTTCAATCCCAAACTTCTTTGGCCTTTAGTATTTCTTTTGCAATGGTACCTGTTGGTATGATTATTTTCGGTCCTAAGGTTGATTCAGCAGGACCTAAGAAATTTGTATTCCTAGGTGGTATTCTCTTCGGTGCTGGTATGTTTGCTACTGGATTTGCTACTTCTCTTCCAGTCCTTTACCTCACTTACGGGGTTGTCCTAGGACTTGGTATTGGTTCAGCTTATGGAGCATCTACTTCAGTTGCCACTAAGTGGTTCCCAGATAAAAAAGGTTTAGCTGGTGGTTTGACAGCAACAGGTTTCGGGTTAGGCCCGCTCATTATCGGTCCAGTTGCCAAAGCTTTGATTGCTTCTATGGGTGTTTACTCAACATTCAAAGTATTGGGTATCATTCTTCTAATTGTTATTTGCACTTCTTCATTGGTAATGGAGAAAGCTCCTGCAGCAGCGCCGGCAGCTGGAACAGCTCAACCAGAAGGTAAAACTTATAAAGAAATGCTTCGTGATGGAAATTACTGGCTTCTATGGTTGATTTACGTTCTCGGTGCTACTGGTGGAATGATGATTATCGGTACTGCAGCATCAATTTCTGACCAGTATAAACTTGTAGGAGAAGCTACACTCTTCGTTATGCTGGTATCTATCGCTAATACATTTGGTCGTATCTTCTGGGGTACGGTATCTGATAAGATTGGTCGCTATCCTACCGTTATTGCCATGTTTGGAGCGGTTGCTACTGGTTTGTTGCTCACAGCCTTATTCAAAGGTCCTGGAAGCATCTTGGCCATCCTTGGAATTATGATGGTTGCCTTGTCATTTGGAGGCTTCCTCGGTTCATTCCCAGGAATTACTGCTGAAAACTGGGGAGTTACATACGTAGGGACAAACTATGGATGGATGTTTACTGCTTATGGCGTAGCTGCTATTGCTGGTCCTCAGTTAGGAGCACGTCTTGCACAGGAAAACCAAGGAGATTATACAATGGCCTTCTTTATCGTTATCGGCATGGCTATCCTTGGTATTCTACTCCAACTGTTCTATATGGCTAAAGCTAAAAAAGTTTAAAAATGAATCCTTGGAAAATCCAAGGATTTTTTAAAATATGATTGATACTAAGTGTAGTGTACAAGAAATTTTTTTCTAAATTGAAATATAGCAATTTCCAGTCAAATAAATTGCATTCGTTTTCTCAAGCAGGTATACTAGTATGGATAAATAAAAAATTTAGAAAATTTAAGAATAGAAAAGAGAACAAATCTTATGGCAAAAGATATTCGTGTCTTACTTTACTACCTTTATACTCCAATTGAAAATGCAGAGCAATTTGCTGCAGACCACTTGGCTTTCTGTAAATCAATCGGCCTTAAAGGCCGTATCCTAGTCGCTGACGAGGGAATTAACGGAACAGTTTCAGGTGACTATGAAACAACTCAAAAATACATGGACTACGTTCACAGCATCCCAGGCATGGAAGACCTCTGGTTCAAAATTGACGAAGAAAGTGAACAAGCTTTCAAGAAGATGTTTGTTCGCTACAAGAAAGAGATTGTCCACCTTGGTTTGGAAGACAACGACTTTGACAATGACATTAACCCACTTGAAACAACAGGTGCTTACTTGTCTCCAAAAGAGTTCAAAGAAGCCCTTCTTGATAAAGATACCGTTGTCCTTGACACACGTAACGATTATGAGTACGACCTAGGACATTTCCGTGGGGCTATCCGACCAGACATCCGCAACTTCCGTGAATTGCCACAATGGGTTCGTGATAACAAGGAAAAATTCATGGACAAGCGTGTCGTGGTTTACTGTACAGGTGGCGTTCGCTGTGAGAAATTCTCAGGCTGGATGGTTCGTGAAGGTTACAAAGATGTTGGTCAATTGCACGGAGGAATCGCAACTTACGGTAAAGACCCAGAAGTCCAAGGTGAGCTTTGGGATGGGAAAATGTACGTCTTTGACGAGCGTATCGCCGTAGATGTCAACCATGTCAACCCAACTATCGTAGGGAAAGACTGGTTTGATGGAACACCATGTGAACGTTATGTCAACTGTGGAAATCCATTCTGTAATCGTCGCATCCTGACGTCAGAAGAAAATGAAGACAAGTACCTTCGTGGATGCTCACACGAGTGCCGTGTTCACCCACGTAACCGCTATGTTTCAGAAAATGAATTGACACAAGCTGAAGTTGTCGAGCGCCTAGCCGCTATCGGTGAAAGCTTGGATCAAGCAGCTACTGTATAAGATCAAACAGTCCTCAGGGGCTGTTTTTCTATGCTTTGTACTCAAAAATCTAATACTCAATGAAAATCAAAGAGCAAACTAGGAAGCTAGCCGCAGGCTGTACTTGAGTACGGCAAGGCGAAGCTGACGCGGTTTGAATTTGATTTTCGAAGAGTATAAAGTTTGTTTCTGTATCTTTCAGAAAAATAAGGTATACTGTATGCAAACGATTTCAAAGGAGTCCGGTTATGGCGAAAACATTTTTTATTCCAAATAAACAGAGCATTTTAGGAGAACAGGAGATTTTGACTGCCAAGTCTATCTTGGCCTTGGTAGATGGCTTGGAGTCGCATAGTTATGATACAGTCTATCTCCGTCAGCCTCTTAACCGTCTCGAGTATATAGAGTGTGCGATAGTGGGGCAATCACAATTTCTTTTTAACGTCAGTTATGCTGATGGTCAAAAGGCTTACCGTGTCGATCTTCCTGACCTACTAACAAAGACAGACTGGCAGATTATCAAAGCATTTTTAGATGCCTTGCTTGCTTATACAGGAACTGAGATTGAAGGACTAGATGGTTTTGATTTTGAAGCTTATTTCCAAGCAAGTATTCAAGCCCATCTGGCTGATAGTGCAGCCCGTTTTACGATTTGCCAAGGAATTTTTAATCCTGTTTTCTTTAGTCATGAGGACTTGAAAAGCTTTTTAGAGGAAGATGGCTTAGCTCAATTTGAAGCGCGTGTGCGTGCGGTTCAAGAGACAGATGCCTACTTTGCAAGAGTTTCCTTCTATCAGGATGGAGAAGGGCAAGTGCATGGTGTTTACCATCTGGCTCAAGGCGTCAAGACCGTTTTGCCGAGAGAGCCATTTGTTCCTGTAGCCTATATGGAGCAATTGGTGGATAAGGAAGTCCAGTGGGAGCTTGACTTGGTTCAAATCACAGGAGATGGCTCTAAACCAGAAGACTATGAGGCTATCGCTCGCTTGGACTATGCAAAATTCCTAGAGTCACTACCATCAGCATCTTACCACCAATTAGATGCCAATCAATTAGAAGTACAACCCATCTTAGACAAAGATTTTAAAACATTAGCACAAGAAAAGTAAAGTAGAAGCAGGTCAATCGACTTGCTTTTTTGATATATAAAAAATCCTGCCAAGGATGACAGGATTGAATTTTAAAGAAAGGCCAAGATACGAAGATAATCTCCAATCAGTGCCACTTCAGCTACAAAGAAGAGGAGGATGATAACTCCGTTCACAAGGACAGACAAGAATAACTGATAGAAGGAGTCGCTTTCACTTGCTTGACTTGGTCTTGTAATGATATGGAGGCTAGCAAGCAGAATGATTCCAATGCTAATCACACACAGGAGGGCTGTAAATCGTAGGCTATCAAAGAAGGCAAAGAAACTAGCAATAGCAGTGAGGAAGATTGGAATTGCCAAGAGTTGACTATATTGTTGGAGAATCTTTTCCAGCGTCCAGTCCTTTTCTTGGTAGATAAATCGTCTCACGACGAAACTACCCAAGAGGAATGAAAAGAAGAAGAGTGTGGTCGCTACTAGGATAGAGATAATCGAAAAGAGATTTAATGAAGCAAATTGTTCAGGGAAGTGATTATGCATAGTTGCTATATGTCCATAGTAAGCATGTTTGATGTGGTAGATACTAAAGAAAAAGGAAGATGCAGAAAACAGAATGAGCAAGAGAAAGGCTGTGTAGCTGTGTGTGCTACTTGTTTCAAGCTTGCTTGTAGGAGAGTTGAGAGCCTCCACTAGCCAAGACCAAAAATCAAGTACTTGCTCTTTCCATCTATCCGTAGATTTTGGAGCTTGGTCGGGGATATAAGGACTTTCTAAAGATTTACTGAGAAGAAGAGGCTCTTTCAAGATTGTTTTTTGCTGAGGAAGTGCTTCTTGGCTTTCTTCAGCTATAGTGACTTTTTCTGTTTCTTTAGAAAGGTCTGGCTCTTCTTCAGTAGAATTAGACGCTTTCTTTTCTTCTATTTCTGTTCTCGCTTCACTGTCTTCAGGCGTTTCAATTGTCTCTTCTTGCTGGCTTTCCAGTTCGACTGCAGCTTGAGAGACTTCTTCCTCTACTTGAGTATTTTTTTCAATTGGTGTATCGAGATCGGCTATCATTTCTTCAGTCTTGTCTGCAACCTCTTGAGCTTGCTCTTCAGGCTTGTTTTTACTTGTTGTTTTTACAAAATCATTACTTTCAAACCATTCTTGTTTCATGGTAGAACCTCCTTTTTAGTTAGATAAATATGCTTCTATAGTAGCAGATGTAAGCGTTTTTGTCAACGTCTGCTTGGTGTGGATATTAGTTCAATATCATCATCAGATTTCGCAATGAGTTGATCCTTGACATCAGTTTTTTCAGTTTTGTAAGGGTTGCTTAATTCCGTGCCTCTTGATTCAGGCTTTTCTCTTGTGAATTGGTGGATAGAACCATAGTTGCTTGAGATGTCCCAGTTAATTCGTTGGCTCTCTTTCTGGTCTAGGATGATTCTGAGATAATATTTGGCAGTCAGTTCAACCCTACCATGGACTTGGATATTTTCAGCGTGGAAGTGATGTTCTGTTGACTCTAGCTGACTATCTGTAAGGTCTGTATCAAAGATATTAATGATATTAGGGGTTGTGAGTTTACTGTTTTTGATACGACTTCCTTCAATTCGGAGGAGATAGCCATTATTGGTATTGAGGGTTGCATTTTCAAGGCTGGCATTGGTGATACTGGTTTGACCGCGATTTGCTGAGATGTTGATTCCTTTTAGAGTTCTCCCTTTTGGTAATTGGAGAATAACTTCTTCAAAACGACGAGAGTAGCTGCTTGCGATATGGAGAATCCCGCCAATTCCAGAAGAGAGAAATGGACTTTCAGACAGTTTTTTATCAGTGAGGGTCAGCGTTTTATCGTTCTGATTTGTGATAAGATCATGGTGAGCAGAAAGAGATGGATGGTAAGAAATGTGGATTTGATCATCGAAAGAGTCTGTGATGGTCAGTGCGTGTTGGTGGAGAGTGATTTCTAGGTTTTCGACTTCCTTGCCAAAGGTTAGTTCTTCCGTACGGCTATCATAGACAGGCTCCTTGGACATGGCAAGCAGACTCTTAATCCCGTCAGATTGGATCCCTACAAAGAGCAGGATAAAGCCGATAATGGTAGTCACCACACCAAAAATGAGAAATCCTTTTGTCAATTTACGCATGCTGGTCACCTCTCTTTCCTTTTTTGAGAACCAATTGCACCAAGCGAACAATGAGTAGACCGAAGAAACGAGCTACATAGGAAATGCCTAGTAAAACTAGCGAAGAAGCACCGATGGCTAGTAAACCAGAACCGAAAATCAAGATAAAGGCTGATTTGGCTTGGGCTAGGACAGTAAAACTTTCAACTAAAAATAGGAATCCGCCGATGATACCAAGTATGGAAACCGCAAAGAAAGCCAAGATGACAGTCAAGGCTGCCACAAGGATTGCGAACAGGGACACGAGGATGGCGATTCCTAGAGGAATGCCGATGGGGGCTGCAAGGAGAGCTAACAAGGCGATATGCAAAATTTGTCGGTTATTCTTTTGAGCGGGTGCCTCATTGATTTTTTTATCGAGAAGATTAGAGAGGACTTCGTGAGCTGCTTCCTTAGGAGTTCCCAAACTAGCGATGAGTTCTTCTTCTCCTTCGACTCCAGCATCGTCAAAGAGTTCCCTGAAATAGTCCATGGCTTCAATTTGGTCAGCCTGAGGCAGTTTTTTGAGATAAAGTTCTAGCTGAGTCAGGTATTCAGTTCTTGTCATGGCGGATACTCCCTTCTATGATGCCATTGATGGTGTCTGTATAGAGTGTCCATTCATCTTTTAGGGTCACGAGCTGTTCTATACCACCATTTGTCAAGGAGTAGTATTTGCGCATGCGACCTTGGAACTCTCTAGAATAGGTTGTCAGAAAGCTATTGCCTTCCAATTTTTTGAGAATGGGATAGAGTGTAGATTCTTTGATATTAGCGATGAGCTTAATGGTTTGGCTAATCTCATAACCATAAGAATCCCCTTTTTCCAGTACGGCCAAGATGAGAAATTCAATCAAGGCAGAGGATGTTGGAAAGTACATGGGAAACCTCCTTTTCTAATGTGTAAGAATTTTATATATAATTTTTCTACACATACATTGTACATCTAAAAGAAAGCCCTGTCAAGAGAAATGTGTAAAATTTTTATATATAAAAAACTTCTAGCCAAAACTAGAAGTTTAGAGGAACTAACATCAGCTATTTCACAGAAATTTATATTTTAAAGATAAGCTAGAATCATGATGTATAATCTAGGATATGCTTTGAAACAGATTCCTTTCCCATCTAAACCCTTATCTTCCTCATTTATTCCATAGCTTTTATCAATTTATACGTCTCCATAAAACGAAGACCTCGGGCTCCCTTACTCGCTGTGATTTCTTCATAGATATCACCCAAGGTGCAGGCAGGTGCTAAAGTCCACAGAGCATAATCTTCTAATATGATCTTACCAATCTTCTCAAATTTATCTAGTAAAAGCCCCAAATCCTTGTGATTAAACCAACAGTCAGTATCAATAGCATACTGTCTATTATTCATCTTGCAAGCAATCTCGCTATTCAAAAAATCCGTCATAGTGGGCTTATTCTTTTGTAGCAACCTTGTAAAGGCTAGGTGATATTCTATTTTTCTCGTACTTTGGTCGAGAGCTGAAACAAAACCGACTCCGTATTCATTTTCAAATTGAACCACAAGCACATCTCCTACCTTAAAGTACGGCTCCCTCTTTGTTTTTGCTTTTGGAACTTTAAGAGGTTTCGGATTGATACTTTGTAGCTGAATAGCTAGTTTATCAAGTACTTTCTGTCTTTGTTTCAATGCTTTGCTGTCAATTTCAAGCCAGAACTTATCCGCTCCTTTTTCGATAATTTTGAGAGTTTTATTTTTTATGTCTTCTGGTAAATGTCCAATCTTCCACAAGGAGTAGGCAAAGGCTGTCCAATAAATCTCAGTATAAAAATCATCTATACAAAAATTATTTTCATCATTTAAAATATCTTCGATTATCTTAGCAATATTTTCGCCGTTTTTATATCTTCCCACTATGGTGTTATAAATATCGTAAGCATCATCGCTGTCTATAATCTTTACTCCGTCTATTGCCATGGCAACCTCCTGATTATTCTCGGGTAGTTATTTTACAAAGGGCGAAATTCTCCAGTCCATCACTACCACCGATATAATTGTTTCAACACTTATTGTTTATATACATTTATGTATCTCTATCCGAATCTTGATGCAATTACTATCTGTACTCTTTATCGTAAATCGGCGTAAGATTAAAATACCTGTCTTCAATCTTGATTCTGGCGAGGAGTAAGCCATCTTGATAGACATAGCCTTCAAATGGAGGGTATTTGTCCAAGCTTTCTAGGATGTCATCAGGCAAACATCTAAAATCATAATCCCTCAACGCCCCAGCACCAATCAATCTTTCAGTCAGATGTGCCTTGATTTCTTTTTCATATTTTTTGAGAAATATTTCTCGATTGATTTCAAAGAGAGCCCTATCGCCTTCATCCAACTCATAATAGCGGTCGTAGCCTGCAATCCAAGAGATATGAACACACAGCAGAGGCTTTTCAATCTCTGGACAGTAACCGATTGCAAACAAATTTTCCCTGTCGACTTGCCGATTTTCTATTGTGATATTTTGTATAAAGCGAGTCATAATAGTCTCCATTTTAAACATTGACTTAAGCAAACTTTCAATCTAAAAATCCCTTAGCTCGTCAAATACTTGTAACAGTTTTTCTTTATTGATATTGAATTCAGCTGGTATCAAATTTAAAAGATCAACAAGAGCTGCGTAGATGTCCTCCCGTTCGCTTGTTTCAATAAAACAGTTACGCTTGTCCATTTTATTAAAGCCTTCGGTATAAACTCTTACTAAGTCAGTGACTTGCTGCATCATTTCGTCAGCTGAACTCTTAACGAGCTTGCTAATACCAGCTCTCGTCTTTTTATATAGAGTAGCTGCCTTTTTTGCGTTTGCGGCTGAAATATTCTCTTGCCCATCCCATGAACGAAATGGATTGTTCAAGTTTTGTGCCAGCCATTCAGATTTTCTAGGTTTTTGAATCCAGAGATTTAGTCCCTTTTCTTGTTGTTTTTTATAATATGTTTTAGCTACTTTAGCGGCATCTTCGGGTAAGCTACTCATCCAAAACATGTTTAGTTTCGGTAAATCTTCTGGTCTAGGAATATCTTTTGCGGTAAAGCCAAACAGGTCGACGGTTGAAAAAACGGCTAGTTCTTTGAATTCTGATAATTTATAGAAATTACGGATGTTTCCTGGTTTTCCCCACAATCTCAATTCCCTAAGTTTAGGATAGCAACTCAAGACTTGTGCAAAATCGATTTCCAGAATACCTGAGCAATGTAGAGCCCCTAAATCTTTTAATCCCTGGACTATGGGCACAGATTTATGAAGCAGTAACCGTAAATTAGCTCCATTTTCTTTGGCTTGGATCTGACAGTTTTCGTTAAAGTCGCCAATTAAAATTAATTCTTCCAAATCATCGTTTAATTGAAGTTCCTTTACGCCGGTCATATCAAGGGTCAGTCTACGTAGATATGTATGAGAGAAATCTAACTTTGTTTGTTCATGGTTTTCAAGCTTCATCACCTTCAAAAATGGATTGAACTGTAGATACTCGTATAAATTTTGAGGCCATTTGTTTAAGATCAGTTCAGACAAGCAAGGGAAAACCTTCAATTCCAGAGCATCATCAAACTCTGTCAGTTTACTATTCAGATTTTGCCTAGAAATAGCACATTCTTCCCCTAGAAATAGGACCTTTTCCTTGCTCTTATCCGCCTTTTTAAAGAAGTCTCTTTTTTCTTTTGGTATTTCTTGCCATTTTAGTTGCCTATAAACGTCGTAGCCATTTCCCCAAGAAACCTCATATGCATTGGTGCTTTCAGTCGTTAAAGGTGATCTATTTCCGATAAAAATATAATTGGCTGGGACATTAATATCTACATAACTTAGGTGTAGGCCTCGTTCCCAGTACATAAAATCTTTGTAGAGTGGCTTCAATGAGGATAGTTCTTCTTCTTTAAGAGGTTGTTCTCCTACCCAGTCTAATGACAGAAGGATAGCCTTTAGCTTTTCTCCTTTCTCTTCTAACTTCGTTATTTGACAAGCTGTGTATTTTTTTAGATGGGTATTGTAAACGCAATAGACGTCTCCAGCTTTTGCGAACATATCAATTTCTCCTTAAATGTTTTTATAGTCCTTGGACAATTGAGATTTTTTATCAAATTAACTCTTCTTAATGGCGTTGAAACAGTTAAAGTTGATTCAAGATTTTACTTCAGATAGATCTCTGGTCTATCAATAACTATGCCGGACTTCAATTCCAAAAAGTAATAATTTTTTAGGTTCCCATACTGTTCTAATCTAAACAAGTTGTATCTAGGACTTTGTCTAATAATATTATACCATTTTTTTAGATAGGGGCAGTGGTTGGCTGGATACTTCTCTTTATTTGAAAAGGAATGAAGCTAAAAAACCAGACAGAGTCTGGCTTTGCATTATTTATATCTGAGAAGTATTTTAGAATAATTAAAGAATTTTATCCGCGCGATCTACTATAAAGAGTGAGATAGTCATCAGGATATCCACCAGCAAGAGGGCAGCTACAGCTGGTACCCAAGAGTGGAAAAGGTCAAAACTGTAACCAAAGAGGGTTGGTCCAAAGGCTGCTAGGATATAGCCTCCTGTTTGAGATAGACCGGACAATTGGGCTGTCTTTTCAGGAGCGCTTGTCTTGAGTGAAAAATTGACCATGAGATAAGGGAAGAGGGCGCTGGTTGCGGTTCCGATGAGGAGATGGATGGTAAGCCAGTAAAAGAAATTACCGACTGGGAAAAAGAGCATGGAAATGCCGACCACACCAGCTAGTGAGACCAGAGTGAGCATGAGCTGACGGTTACGAGTTGACAAGCTGGTTGTCAGGCTTGGGATGGTCATTGAAAAAGGAATGCTAATCAGAGAGAAGATAGAAGTCAGTAAGCCAGCTTCGTGACTGGAAAGGCCTGCATGGATGGCCATGGTAGGTAGCCAGGTCATAGCGGTGTAAAAGAGCAAGGATTGAAGACCTGCAAAGACAATCACTGCCCAGACCTGTTTATTATGCATGACCTTTGTTTTGCTTTTTTGTTTGGTTTGTGGAGCTAGTCTGTGATTATAGCGGTGATTTGGGAGCCAGACCAAAAAAGTTGCTAGACAGAGCAGGGTGAGGAGGATGATAAGTCCTTTCCAAGAACTGGCTTGTGTAATAGGCACAGCCAGATAGGAGGCCAGAGCCGTTGCAATCCCCATAGAGGTTACATATAAGGTAGTCAGAAAACCAATTTTCTTTGGTTGATTGGCTTGGATAAGACTAGGAAGCAGAACATTGATGACTGCGATACTTGCCCCAACCATCAAGGTTCCTAGATAGAGCAGAGGCAGATTGATTAGTCTAATGAGAGAACCGATGGTCAAGAAGAAGAGGCTGTAGGTGAAGAGATGCTCCAAGCCAATTTTCTGAGCCAGTCGGGTAGAAAATAGCGAGAAGAGAGTAAACATGAGGAGAGGAAGGCTGGTCAAGACACCAAGTGAACTAACTTCTACCCCCAGACCTTGCGAAATATCTCCCAAAATAATGGGTAAAACAGTAAAAGGAGTCCGCAAGGAAACACCAATCAGGATAATACCTGGAACAAAAAAGAGTGATTGCTTTTTCATATAATACCTCTTCTAGCTGATTTTAATAACAGCTTATTTTAAGGTTTTTTCCTTATAATGTCAAGTAAGGTTTCTGGCTTTCAAGATAAAAATGGGAAAGTCTTGAAAATTATGATAAAATAGTGGAAGGAAATCTATACATTGGAGAAAAACTGTGTCTGAAAAGCAAAAAATCAGCGTATTGATGTCGGTCTATATCAAGGAAAATCCGACATTTTTAAAGGATGCTATTGAGAGTGTTCAAAATCAGACCCTGAAACCGAGCGAATTGGTTCTGGTTGAGGATGGGCCTTTGACACCTGAGCTCTATCAGGTATTAGACCAGCTTGAAGCTGAGTCTGATATTCCAGTGAAACGCTATCCTCTTGAGCAGAATCAAGGTTTGGGTCTGGCTCTTCGACAGGGTGTTTTGCAGTGTCAGTATGATATCATCGCTCGTATGGATACAGATGATATAGCTGTTCCAGATCGTTTTGAAAAACAGGTTCAGCTAATGGAGAAGGACAAGCTCGACCTATTAGGTGGACATATTGCAGAGTTTATTGATAATCCTGATGAGATTGTTTCTTACCGTCGTGTTCCGACTCAACATGCAGATATTGTGGCTTATCAAAGGATGAGAAGTGCCTTTAACCACATGACTGTCATGTTCAAGAAGGACATGGTTCTCAAGGCAGGCAACTATGAGGATGGACTTTATATGGAAGATGACCTCCTCTGGCTCAATATGATTGCTGCAGGAGCTAAGACTGGGAATCTGGATCAAATCTTGTGTCAGGTTCGTGTCGGAGCAGGGATGTTTGAGCGTCGTGGGGGACTGCGTTACCTCAAACTCTATCGTCAGGCTCGTCAACGAATGCTGAAGAGAGGGCAGATTTCTTACATGGAGTATGCCAAGAGTGTTGCCATTCAGATGGTTGTTGCTCTTTGTCCAGGATTTGTCCGACAGTTTATTTTTATGAAACTGTTACGAAAAAGCAAGTAAAAGATTGTAGCAAATCGTAAACTTTAGAAAAAGTGTTATAATAACAATATAAATATCCAGCTCTTTTAAGGAGGAGTAGATTGACATGAATAAAAAACTAACAGATTATGTGATTGATCTGGTGGAAATTTTAAATAAACAACAAAAGCAGGTTTTCTGGGGAATATTTGATATTTTCAGTATGGTGGTTTCCATCATTGTATCTTATATTTTATTTTACGGCTTGATTAATCCAGCACCTGTTGACTACATCATCTATACGAGTTTGGCCTTCTTGTTCTATCAATTGATGATTGCATTTTGGGGGTTGAACGCTAGTATTAGTCGTTACAGCAAGATTACGGATTTCATGAAAATCTTTTTTGGTGTGACTGCCAGCAGCGTCTTGTCATATAGTATCTGCTATGCCTTCTTGCCACTCTTTTCAATCCGTTTCATCATTCTCTTTATCTTGTTGAGTACCTTCTTGATTTTATTGCCACGGATTACTTGGCAACTAATCTATTCAAGACGAAAAAAAGGCAGTGGTGATGGGGAACACCGTCGGACCTTCTTGATTGGTGCCGGTGATGGTGGAGCTCTCTTTATGGATAGTTACCAACATCCAACTAGTGAATTAGAACTTGTCGGTATTTTGGATAAGGATTCTAAGAAAAAGGGTCAAAAACTTGGTGGAATCCCTGTTTTAGGCTCTTATGACAACCTGCCTGAATTAGCCAAACGTCATCAAATCGAGCGTGTTATCGTTGCGATTCCGTCACTTGACCCGTCAGAATATGAGCGTATCTTGCAGATGTGTAATAAGCTGGGTGTCAAATGTTACAAGATGCCTAAGGTTGAAACCGTTGTTCAAGGCCTTCACCAAGCAGGTGGAGGCTTCCAGAAGATTGATATTACAGACCTTTTGGGGCGTCAGGAAATTCGTCTTGACGAATCGCGTCTGGGCGCAGAACTAACTGGAAAAACAATCTTGGTTACAGGAGCTGGTGGTTCAATCGGTTCGGAAATCTGTCGCCAAGTTAGTCGTTTCAATCCTGAACGCATCGTCTTGCTCGGTCATGGGGAAAACTCAATCTACCTTGTTTATCATGAATTGATTCGTAAGTTCCAAGGGATTGATTATGTGCCAGTGATTGCAGATATTCAAGACTATGATCGTCTGTTGCAAGTCTTTGAGCAGTACAAGCCAGCTATTGTTTATCATGCGGCAGCCCACAAGCACGTTCCTATGATGGAGCGCAATCCAAAAGAAGCCTTCAAAAACAATATCCGTGGAACTTACAATGTTGCTAAGGCTGTTGATGAAGCTAAAGTACCTAAGATGGTTATGATTTCGACAGATAAGGCGGTTAATCCACCAAATGTTATGGGAGCAACCAAGCGCGTGGCTGAGTTGATTGTTACTGGCTTTAACCAACGTAGCCAATCAACCTACTGTGCAGTTCGTTTTGGAAATGTTCTTGGTAGCCGTGGTAGTGTCATTCCAGTCTTTGAACGCCAGATTGCTGAAGGTGGTCCTGTAACGGTGACAGACTTCCGCATGACCCGTTACTTCATGACCATTCCAGAAGCTAGCCGTTTGGTTATTCACGCTGGTGCTTATGCTAAAGATGGAGAAGTCTTTATCCTTGATATGGGCAAACCAGTCAAGATTTATGACTTGGCCAAGAAAATGGTCCTTCTAAGTGGACACACCGAAAGCGAAATTCCAATCGTTGAAGTTGGAATCCGCCCAGGTGAAAAACTCTACGAAGAACTCTTGGTATCAACCGAACTTGTTGATAACCAAGTTATGGATAAGATTTTCGTTGGTAAGGTTAATGTCATGCCTTTAGAATCCATCGATCAAAAGATTGAAGAGTTCCGCACTCTCAGTGGAGATGAGTTGAAGCAGGCCATTATCGCCTTTGCCAATCAAACAACCCACGTTGAATAAAAAAGAAAAACGCATATTATCAAGTCTTGAAACCTTGGTAGTATGCGTTTTGTTATGTAGAGACTTATACTCTTCGAAAATCTCTTCAAACCACGTCAACGTCGTCTTGTCGTAGATATGGTTACTGACTTCGTCAGTTCTATCCACAACCTCAAAACAGTGTTTTGAGCTGACTTCGTCAGTTCCATCTACAACCTTAAAACAGAGTTTTGAGCAGCCCGCAGCTAGTTTCCTAGTTTGCTATTTGATTTTCATTGAGTATTACTTCATTTTCTTCTGAAATGGAGTTGTTGCCCAGTCTATGTTATTGAAAATACTCTAAAACCTCTAAGGGTTTGTGGGCGATATAATCAGGTTGATAGTTTAGCAAGTCTGCTTGCTCTCCAAATCCCCAAGTGACGGCCAATTTCTGAATACTTGTTTCTTGAGCTCCCAGCATATCAAACTTGGTATCTCCGATGATGATGGCTTGTTCTGGTGCTAGTTGATGTGTCTGCAAGGCTTGGTGAATGACATCTGCCTTATGGGGTGCTTCAGGGCTAGAACCATAAATGCCATCAAAGAAATGATGGATTTCCAAGTTTTTTGCCATATCTTGAGCAGTAGATGTATTCTTTGTAGTGGTGATATAAAGAGGGTAATTGCTCGATAACTTCTCAAGCAAGTCTACAATCTGAGGAAAGAGTTGAGCTTCATAGATGCCTTTTGCCTTATAGTAAGAACGATATATCTGCACGGCTTCAGAAATTTGGTCTTTGGACAGGCAGGTCGCAAAACTACTTTCGAGAGGCGGTCCCATAAAACCACGAATCGTTTTGGCATCAGGACTAGGCATCCCCAGTTCCTTAAAAGTATGAGTAAAGGCATTGTGAATCCCGATAGAACTGTCGACGAGTGTTCCATCCAGATCGAAAAAAATCGCTGTGATAGAGGTCATGGTTTCTCCTATTTGATAAGCTTATTCTCCGAAAATTTCTTTTTGGAGGCGACGACCAGTAGGGGTGGCAGCGAGTCCACCTTCAGCTGTTTCACGAAAGGCAGTTGGCATGCTTGCTCCTACTTGGTACATGGCATCGATCACTTCATCAACAGGGATTTTAGATTCGATACCTGCCAAGGCCATGTCTGCTGCAATGAAAGCAAAGCTAGCTCCCATGGCATTGCGTTTAACACAGGGAACTTCGACCAAACCAGCCACAGGGTCACAGATGAGGCCCAGCATGTTTTTAATGACAAAGGCAATAGCTTGACTGGCTTGATAGGGTGTTCCACCTGCAGCCAGAGTCAAGGCAGCAGCACTCATAGCAGAGGCCGAACCAACCTCAGCTTGACACCCACCCTCAGCACCTGAGATAGAGGCATTGTTTGCGATGACTAGTCCAAAGGCACCGGCAGCAAAGAGGAAATCCAGCTGTTGCTTGTGGCTAAGGTCTAATTTTTCAATAGCAGCAGTGAGAACGGAAGGGAGACAACCGGCACTTCCTGCGGTAGGAGTAGCGCAGACCAAGCCCATTTTAGCATTGTGTTCATTGACTGCGATAGCATTTCGGGCAGCAGAGAGAATTGTGTAATCTGACAGAGTTTTTCCATTTTTTATGTAGTGATCCAGTTTGGCAGCATCTCCACCTGTCAGGCCACTACGAGATTTATTTTCATTGAGGCCAAGTTGGACAGATGCTTTCATGACTTCCAGATTGCGTTCCATGAGAAGGAAGACTTCTTCACGTTCGCGACCGGTCAATTCAAACTCTGTTGTAATCATGAGTTCTGCGACATTTCCTTGAAAGTCCAGATCAGCTTGCTCGACCAATTCTTTGATAGAATAAAACATGCTTCCTCCTATTTAAAGAAATTGACATTGTGGAGATGAGGGATTTTTCGAATTTCTTCGATAGCCTCATCACAGTTGCGACTGTCAACTTCGATAATCATAATGGCTTTTTCACCAGCTTTTTCACGAGTGACATTCATCTGGGCGATATTGATACCATAGCGTGAAAGGGCCTCCGTAACGAGGGCAATCATACCTGGAATATCTTGATGAACAATGATGATAGTCGGTGTATTCATATTGAGAGAGACGGCAAAGCCATTGAGTTCGGTTACCTGAATATTACCGCCACCGATAGAAATACCAGTCACACTGATGGTCTTGTGAGCATTTTTGACGGTAATTTTAGTGGTATTAGGATGCGGAGCATTGCTGTCTTTTTGAATAGTCCAGACAATCTTGATACCACGTTTGTGGGCAATCTCCAGACTGTTTGGGATTTCAGGATCATCTGTATCCATGCCCAAAATACCTGCAACAAGGGCTAGGTCTGTTCCGTGACCACGATAGGTCTTGGCAAATGAGTTAAAAAGTTGGAATTCGACTTCTGTCGGAGTATCATCAAAAATGGAAGAGACAATCTTCCCAATACGAACAGCACCAGCTGTATGGCTACTAGATGGGCCAATCATAACTGGTCCGATGATATCAAAGACAGATTGAAAACGAAGTGATTTCATCAGTTTCCCCTTATAAAAATTCTTATCTCTATTATATCAAAGAATGAGGGTCTTGACTTTAATTGCGGATGAAAACCTTTCTAATACCTCAAATAGCATAAAAATAGTATCTTTTATGACAAAAAACACCTTATTTAGGGAAATAAAAAATAATTTTGTAATATTTCTACATAAAAGTGTCAAGAAACGGTAATATTTAAAGGGTATGATAGAACTATAGAAAGAAGGAGAATTTTCAAATATGAAATCAACAACTAAAAAGATTAAAACAACTCTTGCAGGAGTAGCTGCCTTGTTTGCAGTATTTGCTCCATCATTTGTATCTGCCCAAGAATCATCAACTTACACTGTTAAAGAAGGTGATACACTTTCAGAAATCGCTGAAACTCACAACACAACAGTTGAAAAATTGGCAGAAAACAACCACATTGACAACATTCATTTGATTTATGTTGGTCAAGAGTTGGTTATCGACGGTCCAGCAGCTCCAGTAGCACCAGCTTCAACGACTTATGCAGCACCAGCTGCTCAAGATGAAACTGTTTCAGTTCCAGCAGCAGAAACTACAGAAGTAGAGGAGGAAACTCCAGTAGCAAGCGAAACAGTAGCAGAAGAAACAGTTGCTTCAACTGTAAGCGGATCTGAAGCAGAAGCCAAAGAATGGATCGCTCAAAAAGAATCAGGTGGTAGCTATACAGCTACAAACGGACGTTATATCGGACGTTACCAATTGACAGATTCATACTTGAACGGTGACTACTCAGCTGAAAACCAAGAACGTGTAGCAGATGCCTACGTTGCAGGACGTTACGGTTCATGGACAGCCGCTAAAAACTTCTGGCTTAATAACGGCTGGTATTAAGAAATAACGAACAGAATAATATGAAAAGGTCGAGGAAATCCCTCGACTTTTTATATGTCCTTCGCTTGATAATAGTTCTCCACTTCTTTTTTGAGATGAGACAGCATAGAAGTTTCCTCGGTCAGCTCTAGAAGTGAGAAACCTTTTTGGATAGATTTAGCATCATCCCTACAAATTCCGATACGGACATAGCAGATAGCAAGCCTATCGTAGTGCTTCTTTTTCTTGGCATCCTCTAGTAAAGTATAGCAGATTTGTTGGCACATGTTTTTGTCTTGATGGTATAAGTAAATGGTGGACAGATTGAGTAGGATTGCCATTCGTAAGTCATATAAATGTTGATAGTTTTTATAGACTTCCAAGCGTTGCAAGATTTTTCCAGTAATGAGATGGAGGTGTTCAATAGGAAAGCTGAAAAGGATGGTATTGAGGATTTTTAGATCATTTTCATACCATGTACCTTGTTTTTCAATTTTTTCCCAAAGTTTTTTGACAGTCTGTTTCACTTGGTCTGACAGTTGCTCTGTACCATGTTGACGGATATGAATGACAATTTCCAGCATATCCCTTATTTCTTCTATAGGCAGGTCGTGGCGGGTATTGAGATAGTTTTGGCATTTTTGAAATAGTTTTTCGAGTTCACTAGTTCCTAGGATTGAGCTCATATTGAGATAGGTTTGCATGATTTCTGTTCGTTGGCTCGGTTGATATAGATGGCAGATGTAGTCAAACTCTTCAAAACTCATATTGATTTGCCGGAGAAGAAACTCCATATTTTCATATTTGGGAGTTACCTTGCCGCTTTCAATCTTTGATAGGCTGGTTCTTGAGAGGATATTCCCACAGACCTCTTCTTGGGTTAAGCCTTTTGACTCACGTATTTCTTTATAGACCTTTCCGAAATCATAACGCATGATTTTCTCCTTTTCGTGAAAAAAGTTAACAAATAATAAAATCCAATTAAAAATATTGTATCATAGTAACAGGAATAGTAAAAAAGAAAACTAAAATAATGTGTGAAAAAAGTTAACTAATTTTAAAACAGAGTAAAGAAGAGGTATACTGTAGATACAAAATACAGGGAGGAATAAAAAATGGAAGTTATAAATGTAAGTAAGCATTATGGTCATTCAATCATTCTCAAAGATATAAATTTTGCACTTAACAAGGGTGAAATTGTTGGTCTAGTAGGGAGAAATGGAGTTGGTAAGAGTACATTGATGAAAATTCTTGTTCAGAATAATCAACCGACTTCAGGGAATATTATAAGTAGTGATAATGTTGGGTATTTAATCGAAGAACCAAAATTATTTTTATCTAAAACAGGTTTAGAGAATTTAAAATATTTGTCAAATTTATATGGTGTTGACTACAATCAAGAAAGATTTGGAAGTTTGATCCAAGAGTTAGATTTGACTCAGTCTATTAATAAAAAAGTAAAGACCTATTCTTTGGGTACAAAACAAAAATTAGCCTTGCTTCTAACTCTCGTTACGGAACCTGATATATTGATTTTAGATGAACCGACTAATGGTTTAGATATTGAATCGTCACAAATAGTTTTAGCGGTTCTAAAAAATTTAGCTTTACATGAAAATGTGGGAATTTTAATATCGAGTCATAAATTAGAAGATATTGAAGAAATTTGTGAGAGAGTTCTTTTATTGGAGAACGGGCTTTTGACATTCCAAAAAGTAGGAAAAGATAGTCATAATTGCTTGTTTGAGATAGCTTTTTCATCAGCTATAGATAGAGACATTTTCATTACCAAACAAGAATTTGGGGATATTGTTCAGGAAGAGGGACTGAGAATTACTATGTCTGGAAATATTCAAAGTAGTGAGCTTTTTAAATTTTTTAACGAAAACTCTATTAAAGTAGTTGATTTTGAAACTAAAAAAGAGACGCTTAAAGATATTTATCTAAATCGTTCAAAATAAAGGAAGGTTATAATCATGAAATTAAATAAATTGAATTTTCTTAAAGAAAATATAAGGGATTTATATTCATCAGGCGTAATATATCTCGGTTTGATTATCTCGTTTATACCGCCGATATTGGTTACATTCTTTATTCTAAATACTCAAGGGACATCGCTTGGTATTAAGCATATTTCAAACTTTTATGCTATGCTCGGTATGTTAATGGCTGTTATACATGCTAACCGAATTATTAGCAGGGATTTTTCCCACAATACGATAAGTTTATTTTATAATCAACAGAAAAATCGGATGATTTACGTCTTGTCTAATTTTCTATATGCCATCTCAGTTTCCATTATTTATGCTTTGAATGGTATTGTGTTACTAGTCATCGTAAGTAAATTGGGTGTTCCAGGTGCTTTAGGATTAGATTTTATAGTAGCCATTGTAGTCAATACAATTTTGTTAGTCCTATTTTATTTTCTATTATCTTACATTTTCTATTTATACAAATTGAAAAGTGGCTTGGTATTTGGTATTTTAGTAGCTTTACTACTCTTTATCCCTAATATATTAAATACGATTATGATGAATACTAGTAATGATTTGTTTATCAAAGCAATTGAACTTCTTCCTTTTTATTCCTTACCTGTATTTGTTGCTTCAAATACGATGTCTATTAGTCAGTATCTTGTGGTAATCACTACAATCATTTTATTGTATTTTTTCACTCTCAAGAAAAGCAAGGAGTATTCATTTTAGTTTCGTTTAGTATTATTTACCGTCTCAAAATCTAGCAAAAAATAAAAAGATGTTGCACTGACTAAAGAAAATTAGAATGTATAACAGAGGTAAACAGATAATTGTAGGGGAATTAAGCCTTCTATTGATGAGCATGAATTTTCTTATAACATTATCCAACAAACTGACCTATGAAACTTCAAAAATTCAAAAACCACACGGTATTCCTTTCAACTTGATTGTATTCAAGACTGAAACTACTTGAAAATATTTAATATTTTTCTTTAATTGCTTGACAGGTTATATATGTTGATTTATAATACAGGTAAAACAGGAGTTGTGTAAGCGTTAACAAATCCAGCGCCCTTAACTTTGTATTCAGCAAATAATTATGATGCAGCTAGAAAAGAAAGAATTCTAGCTTGATACAATGACACCCGTCTTATTTAAAGTTGTTATGGAACTATTTTCAAAATAAATAGGCCTCTGTTTTAGGCAGAGTCGTGAATCAGGAGGTTAAGTGATGAACTACAATGTAAAATATCTCTTATCAGGAATATTTATTATAGTCTTTATATATTTTCTAGTCTGGATGCGTTATTTTAATCAGAAGAAGGAAGAAGCGCATTCGGATGTGTCTTTTGAAGCGAGGTTAGATAGTGAGGTCAAGGCCTTATATAAACAACTAGGATTGGGTGAGGAGCCTCAGTATTTCTTAGCGTATCGCTACCTACATCCTTGGTTTGATTTGGCTATTTTACCACCAACAGTTGAAATTTTCTTAACTAAAATAGCGCTGGTGATGGTGACTCCAGATGAACTACTGATAAGAAATATTGGGAATGGGATGACTTTCACAAGTGAGCATCATCGTGATTTGCGACAAGGACTTATCCGCATTCCAAAATCAGAGATAAAAGAATTTGAGATTCGCAACTGGAAAAAAGTTTTTATATTGGGCGATTTTTTGACAATTAAAACAAGCCAACATAGCTATTATTTACAGGTTAGAGATGATGGACTTCAAAGAGGAAGTCTCTCTACCAAACATTTCTCAGACTTGAAACGACAAGATTTTCTCGGATTATTGACAGATAAAAGGACATTCTGATTGACAATTGCTCTAACAGCTTATTGTAAACTTTACAAATAAGCTGTAAATACTAGAATCCATTCAGAAAGGCAATTCCTATGAAAAATAAAATTTTAATCATTGTTTATATTTTAGCCTCGCTAATCATCAGTTTTATAATCTTTTCACTTTTGCATATTGATTTTAAATGGTGGACAACTCTGGCTATAAGTGCAGGATTTATTTACACCTACTTAAAATTTAGTAAAAAATAAAAAGCAATTGTACCTATATCGCTTTCGTCTCTTCACGGGAGGTATCTCTATGAAAAAAATCAGTCATCTTTGTATGCTCCTGCTCTTGCTGTGTACTACGTTTTTTGTCCTGAATGTAAATGTTACACGTGAAATAGTGCGGATTCAGGAGATGGGCAAGACAACCTATTCATTTGACTTGTACTTGAAAGATGTCACTAAACCGACAGAAACGATTCTCCAATTTTTTGAAGAGGTTGCAAATCAAGACAAGGTCTCTATTATCAAAGTAGATAATGGCGATGAAGCCGTCAAGGCTGGTGTTTTTAATAAGGAAACCTTCCCCTATCAGGAGTTCGGTCTGACTTCTCTTGATTTTTCAAAGAATGAGAAGGGGGTCTACAGCAACCAGGATCTTCCCAATAATCTAGGAACCATTCCCACCTTTTTAAAGGTGAAACTCATTCGACTCCAGACCTTCCAATCCTATATTGAGGATAAATCCCATACTGTAAATGGGCGCTACATGATTACCTCCAGCAAAGAGATAGATCGCGATACCATTCTACAAAAGTGGAGTGATTTTTTCCAGATAGATAAGACGATTTTATTAGAACCCACTTACCGAAGTCAGGTTGGAGTGCTAAATCAAGAGTTGTTACTATCTATCATTATCTTTATCTTGGCAATCTTACTTGTGATTTTAATGACAGTTTATCAGCCGATGATGGAGATGAAACGAGTGGGGGTTCAAAAGTTACTTGGTTTTCAAAGCAGGGCGATTTTAGCTGGTTTTGTAAAGACTAATTTTTATCTTCTCTTGGGTGGAAGTCTTATCATTGACTTGGGACTATTTTTAGTGCTGGACTATAGACCAAAACTTTTGTTCCCAAGTTTACTCTTATCCCAATTTCTACTTTTACAGTTGTATTTGTTCATCAGTTGGCTGACCTACCTGATGATTCAGAAAATGACAGTCAGTTCCATGTTGAAAGGTTTTTCATCTGTCAAACTTGGTCTCATTTTCAATTATGTGATGAAAATAGGGACAACTATTTTACTGACGGCCTTACTGATTGGGGTGGGCAGAAGTTTAGAACAAGAAAACAAAGAATTGGCTTATCAGCAACAGTGGGTAAGCCAAGGAAATTACCTGACCTTGGAAACCTTCAAACTCAATGATAACCTGTGGCAAGAAGAGCTAGCAGGGTCAGGGAAATCTACAGATTATTTCTATCGATTTTATCAGAATTTGGTAGAAAAAACGCAGGCGGGCTATGTGCAGAGTAGCAGTCTTCCTGTAAAAAATTTTGTCCAATCAGAACAGATTCAGCAATATCAGTTAACAGATACGGTGGATGTTTACTATGCCAATCGCAATTTTCTAAAGAGCAAGGGATTCAAGCTACCAGATACCGGTATTAAAAAAGTTATTTTGATGCCAGCAAGTACGAAAGGTGAAGAAGATAAAAATCAGCTCTTGGGGAAGTTAATTGCCTTTCATTCGATGAAGTATGAAGAGCAGCAAAAACGAACGATAGAGGAGATGGATGTCGAGATTGCCTATTATGAAGGAGATTGGTCATTTTTCCCATATAGTGATAAGCGAAAGGAAAATCTCTCCAATCCAATTATTAGCTTGGTCAATGATTCTGATATGATGTGGGATGAGAAAGCCTCCCTGTCAACAACTGGCTTAAATAATCCGATTAAAATTGAAAATACGGTTCAACATCAAAAAGAGATTACAGAGTTAGTTGAGAAATTGTCAGATGGAAATTATTTAAAATTTTCATCGATTCAAGCAATTCAAGAGGGGATAGTTGATACCTATCGGGATTCTGTTCGTAATTTTAACGTTCTTTTTGCCTTATTTGCTCTTCTCAGTATGATTGTCTCCTACTTTTTACTCGTTACTACTTTCTTGTTGAAGCGCAGGGATATCATTACCAAGAAGTTTATGGGGTGGAAACTGGTCGATCGCTACCGTCCTCTCCTCGTTCTGCTCTTGCTGGGCTATAGTCTGCCTCTTCTAGTCTTGATTTTCTTTGCCCATGCGCTCTTGCCACTCCTACTTTTTGCAGGTTTTACATGTTTGGATATACTATTTGTGCTAGGCTTGGCTTCTAGGATGGAGAAAAGAAGTCTAGTAGAGTTATTGAAAGGGGGCATCTTATGATTGAGTTGGAAAATATTACCAAAACCATTGGGGGAAAAGTGATTTTGGATAACTTATCTCTCAGGATTGATCAGGGGGATTTGGTAGCCATTGTTGGCAAGAGTGGTAGTGGTAAGTCGACCTTGTTAAATTTATTAGGTTTGATAGATGGTGAATATAGCGGACGGTATGAGATTTTTGGTCAGACAAATCTAGCGGTTAATTCTGCTAAGTCGCAAACAATAATCCGTGAACATATCTCTTATCTGTTTCAAAATTTTGCCCTGATTGATGATGAAACGGTCGAGTACAATCTTATGCTGGCGCTGAAATATGTGAAATTGTCTAAGAAAGACAAACTCAAAAAGGTGGAAGAGATTTTAGAGAGAGTAGGTTTGTCAGCTACTTTGCACCAAAAGGTCTCCGAGTTGTCTGGTGGCGAACAACAACGAATTGCAGTTGCTAGAGCCATCTTAAAACCCAGTCAGCTGATTTTAGCCGATGAACCAACAGGTTCTCTGGACCCTGAAAATAGAGATTTGGTCTTGAAGTTTCTCCTAGAGATGAATCGAGAGGGGAAAACAGTCATTATTGTGACCCACGATGCTTATGTAGCCCAACAATGTCATCGCGTCATTGAATTGGGCAAGGGGGAATGAGTTAGTTCTGCTTATTTTGACTGAGTGAATACTAAATTGTCAAATTAAGTTAGATTTTTCATGTAACTCAGAAAAACTTGGTAGGGTGATTGATAATTCGATGATTTCCTAGGAATTCTATTTATTGAGTATAGGTCATTTATGTTAGTTTCTTTCAGACAAATGTGGTGTTTATCTGAGCCTAACATAGATGGCTTTTTCTGTCTAGTTTAATTTTACAAATTGGGTCTCTCAATCTCAAAAGTGCATAGAATACTCATTACCATTACTTGAAAATTTGATAATCTTAAAGTAATTATAAGGAGGAATTACTATGTCAGCAATTACAGATAAATGGATAAAACTATTTAATAATGTCAATAATTCTCAGGAGTTAGATACATTTTTAAAGAATGTTTCAGGGAAAGGGCTCAATGAATGGGAACAACTATATAATGACTATGATGAAAGTAAAGATTTATTTATTGAAGAAGCGCTAGAACAAGGTGAATGGATGTTATATACTCCACAGCAAAGGCTTAAGACTAGAATCAATTGGTTAGATTTATATAAACCATTGTGTTATAAATATGTCCAAAAAATTTATAGTATTGTTGAAACTAAGAATTATATTTCTGATAAACAGACTTTTATAGAAGGTATTGAAACATATTTTTTTGAGATTTGTATGAATATTAGTTATCGTACAGTTGTTTTAGAAATTAATGATTTACGCAGAAATTCAAAACTTCTGGGGGAGAGTAGTGAGGATAGATATAAATACTATATAGACACTTTATTACGAGATAAAGAATATATTGTTGATTTTTATAAAAGATATCCAATGTTATATGAGGTATTAGATCAAAAATTAAAAAATATAAGTTTTTATATTCAAGAAATTTTAAATAATTTAGAAGACGACATTCAAGATATTCAGAATTATTTTAAAGTATCGAATTTACAATTATCCAAAATTAATTTTAATGCAGGTGATACTCATTCTAAAGGCAAGACAGTTTGTATATTAAATTTCAAAGATAAGGATATTGTGTATAAACCTCGTAATATGATATTGGATGTTAATTTAAAATTATTTGCAGAAGAATTTGAAAAGACATTTGGAATCTCGAATACATTATTTATCCCTAAGACTTTAACTAAGAAAGGATATAGCTATGTAGAAATGATTGAAATTCAAGAATGTTCTACTTTAGAAGATGTAAAAATATATTTCGAAAATATGGGGAAAATTCTAGCATTTTTACATTTGTTTGGTGCCAAAGATTATCATGGAGAAAATGTATTAGCATCTGGGAGATTTCCTTATTTGATTGATAATGAAACAATTCTTCATTTTAGTGAAAATGAGACAATTAATACATCTATACATAAAATGTATGACTTTGTAGCTAACTCAGTATATAGTACAGGTATTTTGCCAATGACGCTATATTCAATTAATAATAACAAAGGAATGGAAATAGGTGCATTAAATTCTGGTGCAAGAAGAGAATCTCCCTATTTAACACATCAGCTGTCTAATGTTGGCACTGATGAAATCAGAATTGAAAAAGTTTTTAAAGAGGTTGGAAGCTTTCCCAGTACTGTTAGATACGAGGGTGAGAATGTCTCTTGTTCTAATTATTTACCTCAAGTTCAACAGGGATTTGAAGAGATTTATAGAATTTTTGTTGATAATAAGTCAGTTATCTCAAAAATGATTAAGAAATATTTTAATAATTGTGAAACGAGATACATTTATAGAAATACCAATATATATGTACAGTTGCTAGAGACTAGTCATCACCCAGAACTCTTAAAAAATCGTTATGATTTTGAAATGTATTTTCTTAGATTATGTGAATATGGTGATATTTCCAATGAATTTGATAGTAAAATGATTCATGATGAGATTAATCAATTGAAAAATGATGATGTCCCAATTTTTTATTCCGATTCATCTAATAATAATATTTCAAATGGAGTTAAGGAATATATTTTATCACTTGAGGGCGAAAGTATTGTAGAGAAAATTTTAAATAGAATAAAAATAGCATCTACTTCAAACTTAGTTCGTCAGAAGAGAATTATTAATATGTCTTTTATGGGGACCGAATTATTTGTAAAAAATATTGAAGCTTCTAAAAGAAAAGATCTTGGAAGAGAATTATTTGTAAAAAGACTATTATCTAGTAGGTTTGAACATAATGGCGAAATTAGCTGGTTAGCAATGCTAGCTATGGATAAAAATTATGATATATCACCTATGAAGTATGATTTATATTCAGGTACAGCAGGCATTTTACTTGGAATCAATAGTTTAAAAATCAAGGAGTTAGAAGAACTTTTTCCTGGAGTAATGAAATACACTGTTAACTACATAAAGGATTTTAGTTCTGATATTACATATCAAAATGTTGGAGCTTTTACCGGAATTTATGGCTATCTATATGCATTGTGTGTATTAAAGGAGAGTAATAAAGATATTCCTTTGGAGATTGAAACATGTATCTTTGAAACCATTTTTAGAACTAAAGATATAGTTTCAAATTTAGATAATTTAGATATTATCGGTGGGATTTCTGGTATTTTAGGTGTTTTATTGAAAGTCAATAGTACATTTAAAGGAAATTTAGATATATTAAATTTGACAGATAAGTTGATGAAACTAATTGTTCAACGTCTGCTTAAAATATATGCCGAAGAAGGGGTATGGATTTCAGAAGATCCAGGGTATGCTCACGGGAATTATGGTGTAATTGTTCAGCTATATAAATATAGTTTAAGTTTAAGTACAGATTCAAATATTAGAAAAATGATTATTCAGTGTGTACAAGACTATTTAAGGAAAGAGAGAGAGGAACTAAATCTCAATAAAGTTCTAAAAGTAAGAAAAAATGCTAAATACTACTCCTGGTGTAATGGTATTGTTGGTATTGTAAAAGCTAAGCATTATTTGTTAATTAATGGGTTATCAGATAAGTTGTTATCGGAAGAAGTGGAGTATTACAGCAGAGATATACTAATTAATGGATTAAATTTGGATAATTCAATTTGTCATGGGAATGTGGGTAATTTGGTGATTTTGGATTCAATTTTACCTGTTCAAACTAATCAATTTGAAAATGAGATACATCAGGAAAGCAATCAATATTTATTAGAAAAAATGACCTATGAAACTGATGATTGGGGTGTTTTGACAGGTGAAATGGGAATATTGATGGCTAATTATAAGGCGGGTAGAAAATGTCTTAATGAATTGCTATTATTAAATTAAGGAGGAATGTAATGAAGAGAAGAGTACCATTTATAGAACAGCATCAAAAAACAGAGTGCGGTTTATGTTGTGTAGCAATGGTATCAAGTTATTTTGATCATGAGATTTCTGTCAAAGATTTACGTAATATTCAGGAAACAGGAAGGGATGGAACAAATTTTGGAAACTTAATTGATATATTAGAAAATATTGGATTTTCTATTAAGTCGTTTCGTTATCCCAAAGAACAAATTGAAAATTTCTCTAAAATTTTGACTCCAGCAATTGCCTTATGGCAAAGTAAACATTTTGTAGTAATTGAGAAGGTAAACGAAAAATTTGTATGGGTTGTCGATCCAGAACTTGGTAGAATTAGATATAGTTTGGAAGAATTTTCAGAAGGTTTTTCAGAGTATCTAATCAGTATAGTAGATAGTTCACAAGTATCTAGGAGAAAGAGTAAAGAAAACTTTCAAGTAGTTTATAAACAGTTGTTAAAAACTTGGCCATATTTTATTCCATTGCTTTTTTTAACACTAGGTAGTTATGGAGTAAATTTTATTTTTCCTCTATGGATGCAACAAATTTTAAACGAAGTCTCAAAGGGAGTTTTTATTAAACAATTCGATTTATTACTTAGATTCTTAGTTTTTGTCTCCATATATTTTATTATCATGTTGTGCCAGAGATATTTTGCAATTATATTGACAAGTGCTATTGATGAGCGACTAAACAATAATGTGATAAGTAATCTCTTTAAGTTACCTTATAAATTTTTTTCTACTAGAAGTAGCGGAGATTTAATCTACTCAATAAATGGTTTGTCTAGAATCAGACAGTTATTTACAAATCAGTTTATACTTGGGATTTTAGATATAGGGTTTGCTATTTGCATTTTAATCTATTTTGCTAGATTTAATTATATTATATCCTTATTAGCTGTTCTATTGTTTTTTTTGAATCTTTTTATATTATTCTTGACCAGACAGAGTTTAGAACAAAGAAATAAGTCATTTATAATTTCTCAAAATGACTTACAGAATAAACAGATTGAAATGGTTTATTCTATGATGGGAATTAAAATGGAAGGTTTTGAAGACCAGACATATAAGCAGTGGAAGAGTTTATTTGATAAAAATATATATAGATATAAATGTAGTGAAATTTTTTCAGGATTTGTGAATTCGTTATTTACTATTATCACATTTATTTCACCTTTTATATTGCTGTTTGTTGCTTTACAATCAAATAGTAGTGTTGGTATAGGAAGTGTATTTGCACTTTATTCTTTAAGTACTCTTTTATTCAGTAAAACTAATAATATTTTTGAAACAGTAGTATCATTTTACAATAGTAAAACGTTTTTAGCTAGGATAGTTGAAATTTTAGAAGAAGACATGGAGGAAAATGGAGAATTAAAATTTGATTTAAAAGGCGATATTGAATTAAGAAATGTATCATTTTCATATACAAAAGATAGTAAAAAGGTTTTAGAAAATATTTCTTTAGAAATAAAACAAGGAGAGCAGGTTGCAATTGTCGGATCATCTGGTTCTGGGAAAAGCACTCTATCTAAGTTATTAATTGGTCTATATCCAGCAAGTTCAGGAGAAATATTGTTTGATAATATAGATTATGATAAATTTGAGAAAAAATACTTACGTCAACAAATTGGAATTGTACCTCAAGATATGACACTCTTTAATAAAACTATTCTTGAAAATATTATAGGTGATAATATTATTTCACAAGAAGAAGTAGAGGAAATTTGTAAATTAGTAAATATTCACGATGAAATCCAAAATATGCCTATGGGATATCATACGCTAGTTTCGGAGATGGGATTGAATTTGTCTGGTGGGCAACGTCAAAGAATTATTTTGGCTAGAGCATTAGTCAAGAAACCTCGAATTATGCTCTTAGATGAAGCGACAAGCTATTTAGATAATGTAAACGAAAAACAAATAATGAGAAAATTTAAAGAGCAGAATATTACTATAATCTTGATTGCACATCGTTTATCTACAATTATTGACTCTGATCAGATTTTTGTTATGGACAATGGAAAAATTTCTGAGAGAGGGACGCATAGAGAGCTATTAAATAATAGAGATGGTTTATACAGTCAACTTTATCAAATGAATTATTAATTTTAATAAAAAATTTCAAGTTTAAGTTATTTTGCATTAAATGAGTTGATTATGCTTATCATTTGTATCACACTTCCAAGAAAAGTAAGAATAAACTTATGTCTCAGAAGTATGGGGTTTAGTTTTATAGTATCACTCACTAAAAATATTGGAAAATGTAAAAATTGAAAAGAATTCTACTTCGTCAAGGTGTAATGACCTCAAAAGTTGAACTATTAATTTATGCTAAGGATTGAATCCTGTATTGCACAGGACTCAGTCCTTTTAATTGTGGTTTCAAGCCAGTTTTTCTCTGTGAGAAAAATTAGTCAAATAATATAGCATGACCTGAACGAAGTTCAGCGAGCGTTTTTAGACGCCGCTGGAGAGAAACGGCTTATAGCCAGTGTACAAGCCACCCGTTTTCACGGGTGGTTATGACTAGTCGAATTGCCACCGATCAACACTTTACTCAAAATGGTTTCTATTGTTTCTTGATTGAGAGCTTGAAACAAGGTAAGTTTTAATTTTCTAATACGAACTTTAAGAACAGATTATTTCTATTTTTCTGAAAAAAACGACAAGATTATGGAATTTCCAAAGAAATACTCCGTTGTGACATCAATATAGCCTCCAACTTTATTTTCTACTAGCAGTATGCTGAAGGTGTGAGAATTATGATAGATACATTGTCATAGAGCTAAATTGATTGTTCCAATTTAATTGTTCAAGCTAGCTTGACATAGATAGAAAAAGATATTTCACACGGAGTCTATCGCTATATTAGAATATCTAGCTAATCAATCTGTATTACCATTTTTAATTTTTAAATCGTTCAATATTATTGCACGATTTACTCATTACTAAAGCTATTTAGCGATGTATACTTAGTAGTGTAAAGATGATTATCTTAAAAAAAGAAAGGAGAGTTGTTTATGACTAAACATATTCATAAATGTGAAGAAATTGATAGTCTTGATTTTGAAGTAAACGAGCAAGAGCTTTCAGGCAAATCAGGTTCAGGTTGGTTTACGGCAGTTCAATTAAGTCTAGCAGGTCGTTGCGGTCGATGGTTTACAGGATCATTTGAATGCACTAGTAACAACGTAAGTTGTGGTAAATAAAAATGGGGGAAAAATGATGGAAGAAAAGAAAATGTCATCAGAGATTGATAATTTGGATTTTGAAGTAAACGAGCAAGAGCTTTCAGGTAAATCAGGTTCAGGTTGGTTTACGGCAGTTCAATTAAGTCTAGCAGGTCGTTGTGGTCGATGGTTTACTGGTTCATTTGAATGTACTAGTAACAACGTAAGTTGTGGTAAATAAAAATAGGAGAAAATGATGGAAGAAAAGAAAATGTCATCAGAGATTGATAATTTGGATTTTGAGGTAAACGAGCAGGAGCTTTCAGGCAAATCAGGTTCAGGTTGGTTTACGGCAGTTCAATTAAGTCTAGCAGGTCGTTGTGGTCGATGGTTTACTGGTTCATTTGAATGTACTAGTAATCATGTAAAATGCGGTTAACTAAGGATTAGAAAATTTTATTCTGATAAATAGTATTTGTTAAATTTATTATAAACAAGGAAAGTTTTGCGAGGGACAATATGGAAAACAAGCAATATAATTCAGAAATTGACACTTTAGACTTTGAAATTAGCGCTCAAGAATTGGAAGGAACTTCTGGTGCAGGAGGCTGGTATTCAGCATTTAAAATGACTCTAGCTGGTCGCTGCGGTCGATGTTTCACATGTTCTTATGAATGTACAAGTAATAATGTTAATTGTTAATTTAGGAAGTATATATGTTTCTTGAGATGTGAAAATTTTCCTTGTTATAGTTGACAGATATAGAGTTAAATGATAAATTATAGGAGAAACAAAATGGAAGAAAATTATGTAGAAGTTGATAGCTTGCGTCATGAAATTGACAATCAAGAATTAGCAGGTAATTCTGCAGCTGGACTCAGAACAGCAATTCGAATGACTAGTCAAGGTCGCTGTGGGTGGGCTTTCACGCTTTCTTATGAATGTACGTCACCAAATGTCCGCTGTAGATAGAATGAACAAGATTGGAGAGTAAGATGGAAGGAATTATTGGAACACTTGAGTTTTATGCTCCCGTATTGATTCTAGGAGCATCTATTATTGGTATCGTCTACGTTATGAAAAAACGAAAAGAACGAAAATGATGTATATTTAAAAAGCCATACTAGTTTATGGCTTTTTTACTTGTCTTTAGAGAGATTATGCACGAATTACTCATGATATTAAAGCTCAGATTGATTATAATAGTCTTGTAAAATAGAAATGGAGGAATATTTATGTCACAATTAGTTGTAAAAAATTTAAATAAAGAGTTTGGGGAGGGAGATAGCCTAGTTCATGCTTTATCGGATGTTAATCTCTCTGTAAAGACAGGAGAATTTCTTGCTATTATGGGAGCAAGCGGCAGTGGAAAAACAACTTTGTTAAACTGTATTTCAACAATCGATAAGCCGACGTCAGGTGATATTTCCTTTGAGGGATTTGATATCATCAATGCAACAGATAATCAATTGGCAAACTATCGCTCACAAAATATTTCCTATATCTTTCAATCTTATAATTTAGTTGAAACTTTAACAGTTTATGAGAATATTGTCTTACCATTACAAATTCAAGGGAAAAAAGTTGCTGATTGTCATTTAAAAATAGAAAATATCCTAGAAAAATTATCAATTGGTCAATTACGAAATAAATTTCCCAATCAATTATCAGGAGGACAAAGACAGCGTGTTGCCACCGCACGTGCTCTAATTGATGAATCTAAACTGCTTATTGCAGATGAACCAACAGGTGCTTTAGATTCGGCTAACTCAGAAAATTTAATGGCTCTTCTGCAAGAGATTAATCAAGTTTTTGGCATTACCATTTTAATGGTGACACATGATCCGGCAGCAGCTAAGTATTCATCACGAATTATTCTATTAAAGGATGGACAAGTTACAGCAGATATGTACCGCCATTCTTTATCAAATGAAGAATACTTACAAAAAATTTATAAACATACACGATAAGGAGAAGTAGGATGTATCCAAAATTAATTCTCAGAAATGTTCAAAGAAATTTACAGACCTACACAGTTTATTTTCTTAGTTTAACGTTAATTTATAGTCTACTCTATGCATTTAATGCTTTGCCAAGTCATCCTGTTATGCAAAGTTTATCAGGTGCTAAGGAGATGATGACAACCATTATGACACAATATATGGGACTATTATCTTATGTTGTATTGAGTACAATTGCTTTTTTAGTTGTTTACTCCACTGGTTTCGTATTAGGTCGAAGAAAACAAGAGCTAGGTCTATACGCAACATTGGGGATGAAAAAACGTCATATTGTAGGAACGCTTTTCTGTGAGACAATGGTTGTTAATCTGTTTGCTTTGCTTGCAGGATTTATCTTAGGGTTAGGAGTATTGATTGTTCTAGCACATATTGCATCTAATTTTTTTATGGGGAATTATTTTGGTAATATGTTTTTTCTAGACATGAAATCAGTTAATTTATTAGGAATATCATATTTAGCAACAAGTGTAATCATTGGTGTGATGGACATAGTTACCTTTAGAAAGCAAGCTATTATTTCTCTTATTCAAGAAAATGGTGTTAAAAGTTCTATTTTTTCGAAAGGAGAAACAAAATGGCAATTGCTACTATTTATCTTGTCGGCACTAGTTATTTGCTTTGGATGTGTCTATTTATCAGACTATACACATATTTCAATTCTTAGAAATTGGGGAATGTTACTTATAACACTGTTTGTACTAGTTATATTTATTTTTTACAGTACATTAAGTCATTCTTTGATCCGCTTAACTTATTCATTGCCAAATTGGTATTTCAAGAAATATAATTCATTTAAACTCAGACAACTATCTAAGCAAGCAGATCGTAATTCGGTGACCATATCGGTATTATCGCTTTCCTTGGCATTAGCAACTAGCTTATTGATTTTTAGTGGTAGTGCCTACAGTTCATTGAGTAATGATTTAAATAAATTTATTCCTTATGATATTGATGTGCAGATGTTTAAGGGAGAAAAATACCATCATAACAATATAGATGTAAAGAATAAGTTAAAAGAAGATGGTTTTGACTTTTCGATTATTGATAAAGAGTTTGAGTATCCAACTTATATAAGTGAATTGACTTATAAAGATATTATTGATACAAGCAATTTATGGGATTTAGATAAAGAATTAGGAGGCTCGTTCGTTAATATTGTTTCGCTTACTGATTATAATTCTTTATTAAGACTTCAAGGGAAAAAAGAAGTCAGTTTGTCAGACAATGAATTTTTAATAAATGCAAACTATAAAGGCACTAGGAAGCAGATTAGGGAATTTCTCTCTAAAACTAACGAATTGACTGTTTCCGATGTAAAGTTAAGGTCAAGTTCTAAAAGTCCTTTGGAAAATGTTTATTTTGTTACTACAGTAGAAAATAATGATCGAGGGACATTGATAGTCCCTGATAAAGTAGCGAAAAAATTGACTATTAACAGTTTACATTATGTAGCCTTATATAAAAAAGGGATTGATAAACGAAATGTTGAATCATTTTTAGAGAACTGGATTGAAAATTATTATTTTACGGATCAAGAAGGAAATCAAGCTGATTTTGTATATCAAACAAAAGTTCGATCAGCAGAACTATATCTAGGAGTTATGGGAGTCATTGTATTAGTTCTAATTTTTGTTGGAGTTATTTTTACAGTTATCACATTGAGTATTCTGTCGTTGCAGGCTTCCACAAATGCATTAGAAAGTGTTAATGATTACAATATACTTTATTTATTAGGAAATCAAAGAATGCAAAATAAAAAAATTATTTTTCAACAGATTCTCGCCTATTTTCTAATACCGTTGCTAATAGCTATTCCATTGAGTTGTTCACTTAGTAATAGCTTATTAGGCTACTTTGAAAATTTTGCAAATACAACAGTTGTAATTGATGTAAAATATTTATTGTTTATGATTGGTTTATTTACAATTTATATCTATTTTACCTATAAAATTTGTGTGAGGGCCAGTAATCAGATCTAATGAGTGAAAACCAGAATGGGATATTAGCTATCCTTATTCTGGTTTTGTGATATAATGATAACAAAAAATCATAGTAGGAAATTTTAAATATGAAGACGTGGTTAAAGAATATTTCTGATAACTCATTATTGTTATGGTGGAGCACTTTAATAAATCATTTTATATTAATGGTTTATATATACCTTAAAATTCCATTTGACTTTTCATCAACTTTTACTCAAAAATTTGCAGTTGTTTTTATTATTTTGTTGATTATTTCTACTTATATTTGTAATTTCTTAAAGTTTAAATATAGTGAATTAAAGTTGTGGCTATTACTATCTCTATTTTTAATTAGTTGGCAATTGGCTCTGAGTTTGAATGTTGAACACACATTATTCCATTTTTTAGATCTGCTTCATCCCATTAATTCTTTTCTATTAGTTTATAGTTCAGTATCTATTATTCTGTTAGGTAAAAAAATAGGTGAGGAACTATTTTTTGTAACTTTTATTGTTACGATTATTACAGAGATATCTTATTTTTTTAGTGAGCCTCTCTTTTTATTCTTATCTATATTTACATCATTTTTCATTTCTTGCTTACCTATTGTTCTGTTAATGATGTATAAAAAAGAGTTGAAATCTTTTTTAAATTACCAGAGGAAAAATTTAACCTTCCTTTCATTTTTTCTACCCGTTACTTATGTCATTTTATATATTAACACGGCTGATATTGGTATTTTAAATTTTTTATGGTATGTAGAAATTTTTTTGGTACTTGTTTCGTTCCACTTGAAAACAATTTATATGAGTTTTCAAAAAAAGATAGATGAGTTGAAACTATTATATATTGAGGCAAGTTTAAAAGTACTACTGGGGGTAAGTATCCTTTTAATTGCTACATTTATTATTGCAAGACTAGATTTAAAACAAAGTTTTATTTGTTTTAATTTACTTGTGCTGATTGTTGGATTTCTAACGGAAGAATTTATTAGATTATTTAGAGGTAAGCGGCTAACGGGTGCAAAAGATTATTTAGAAGCTTTATTTTTGAAAAGAAATAAGATGGTGAAGAATTTGTTAGCTAATGAAGATATAGAGCAACAATTCGCAGAATTTCTTCATAACGAAGTATTACAAAGTGTGATGGCTATTAAAAATTTTAATAAATATGGAGAAGATGAGAAGTTTAGAACTCAGATTGGATATGTCTCAGATGAACTAGTTCAACGTATCCGAGAGAGAATGGATTATTATCAACCAATGAGTAGTGGCAATGAGGAGTTAACTAAAAAATATACATCATTAATTGATAGAATATTGAGGAGATATGAGACTATGAAAGAAGTTGAAACAGATTTTCAGTCTGATTTTTTTCTAATGGAACCGTATGATAAGATTCTTTATCGCTTTATTGAAGAATTAGTGACTAATGCTGTTAAATATTCATCAGGACATACTATTTGGTTATCTCTCTCTGTATCTGACGATATTATTTATTTATCTTGTAAAAATAATTATGATATTTCTAGTAACCATCTTGGTTATGGGTTAAAGAATTTAGAAAATCGTGTTAGTGTTTTAGGTGGAACAATAGAAATTCAGACAATGGATGCTATGTTTCAAGTAGAAATTCAATTACCAATAGATAAGGAGCTATGCTATGAAAATTTTATTAATTGATGATCACAAGTTGTTTAGTCAGAGCATAAAAATGATTTTAGAGTTATCAGAAACAATTGAATATGTTGATTTAGTTGAAAATTTTCAATCAGTAGATGATATTGATTATAGTCCATACGATATCATTTTGATAGATATTAATTTGACTAGTATTTATGAAACAGATGGATTAGCCTTGGCAGAAGAAATGATAAAAAAAGAACGAGGTATTAAAATCGTTATCTTAACAGGGTATAGCAAAAAAATTTATGAGTATCGAGCTCAGAAGATGGGAGCCTATGCTTTTATTGATAAAAGTATCGATCCAGATAAGCTTCTTACTCAATTAAAAGGTATATATAGTGGAAAAAAGTATTTTTCGGTAGAAGAAATCGTGGATATCTTGTCTGAACGAGAGATAGAAGTGTTAGAATCGATTAGAAATGGTTTAACAATTGATGAGGTTTGTGAAACCTTATTTTTAAGTAAGCGGACTGTTTCGAATCATTTGGCAAATGTATTTTCAAAGCTAGGTGTTAATAATAGGCAGGAGGCAATCCATAAAGCAGAACTTTTAGGATATTTCTCTCCAGAGTAAGATTATCTTTTATGCCAAATTGGCATAAAACTATGAATTATGAATCAAGTAAACCATTAAGTTATGCACGATTTAAGCGCCTTGTTGGTGTTCAACGCACTACTTTTGAAGAGATGTTAGCTGTGTTAAAAACAGCTTATCAACTTAAACACGCAAAAGGTGGACGAACCCCTAAGTTAAGCCTAGAAGACCTCCTCATGGCTACTCTTCAATACATGCGAGAATACCGAACTTATGAACAAATTGCGGCTGATTTTGGCATTCACGAAAGCAACTTAATCCGTCGGAGTCAATGGGTTGAAGTGACTCTTCTTCAAAGTGGTTTTACGATTTTAAAAACTCATCTTAGTGCTGAGGATACGGTGATTGTGGATGCAACAGAGGTAAAAATCAATCGTCCTAAAAAAATCAACTAACCAATTATTCTGGTAAAAAGAAATGTCATGCTATGAAGGCTCAGGCGATTGTCACAAGCCAAGGGAGAATTGTTTCTTTGGATATTGCAGTGGACTATTGCCACGATATGAAGTTGTTCAAAATGAGCCGCAGAAATATCGGACAAACTGGTAAAATCTTGGCTGACAGTGGTTGTCAAGAGCTCATGAAGATGTATTCACAAGCGCAAACTCCGAGGAAATCAAGCAAACTTAAGCCACTAACTCTTGAAGATAAATCCTATAATCATGTGCTATCTAAAGAGAGAATCAAGGTTGAGAATGTTTTTGCCAAAGTAGAAACGTTTAAAATGTTTTCAACAACCTATCGAAATCGACGTAAACGCTTTGGATTACGAATAAATTTAATTGCTGAAATTATCAACCGTGAACTAGGATTCTAGTTTCGCAGGAAGTCTAATAGCATAAATACGCCTAGGAATGACATTTTTATGTAGTATTTCTAGGTTTTTTTGTTTCAAATTGAAAATTTTTTCAATTTAGGCTTGACAAATGATGAGTATAGGAGTATTATTTATACAAACAAAAGGAATAAACATAAAGGAGGCTTTGTTATGAATAAGATGAAGAAGGTGTTGATGACGATGTTTGGTTTAGTGATGCTCCCCCTACTATTTGCTTGTAGTAACAATCAATCGGCTGGAATTGAAGCCATCAAGTCCAAAGGGAAATTGGTTGTAGCCCTCAATCCAGATTTTGCTCCATTTGAATACCAAAAAGTGGTTGATGGGAAAAATCAGATTGTGGGTTCAGATATCGAATTAGCCAAGGCTATCGCAACAGAACTAGGTGTCGAATTGGAACTATCTCCCATGAGTTTTGACAATGTACTGGCTAGTGTTCAATCAGGAAAAGCCGATCTTGCCATATCTGGTGTTTCTAAGACAGATGAACGGGGCAAGGTGTTCGATTTTTCAACTCCCTACTATACTTCAAAAAATAAGCTCATTGTCAAAAAATCTGATTTAGCCACTTATCAGTCTGTAAACGACTTGGCGCAGAAAAAGGTCGGAGCACAGAAAGGTTCGATTCAAGAGACGATGGCGAAAGATTTGCTACAAAATTCTTCCCTCGTATCTCTGCCTAAAAATGGGAATTTAATCACAGATTTAAAATCAGGACAAGTGGATGCCGTTATCTTTGAAGAACCAGTTGCCAAGGGATTTGTGGAAAATAATCCTGATTTAGCAATCGCAGACCTCAATTTTGAAAAAGAGCAAGATGATTCCTATGCGGTTGCCATGAAAAAAGATAGCAAGGAATTGAAAGAAGCAGTCGATAAAACCATTCAAAAGTTGAAGGAGTCTGGAGAATTAGACAAACTCATTGAGGATGCCTTTAAAGCGTCCATTGAAAAATAGAAAGAAGGAAAAGAACATGAGTAAAGAAAAAGTAATTTTGGCCTATTCTGGCGGTTTGGACACATCAGTTGCTATTACCTGGTTAAAGAAAGATTATGATGTTGTTGCAGTTTGTATGGATGTGGGTGAAGGGAAAGACTTAGATTTCATCCATAATAAGGCTCTTAAGGTTGGGGCAGTCGAATCTTATGTTATTGATGTTAAGGACGAATTTGCTACAGATTATGTGCTAGTGGCTCTCCAGTCACATGCCTACTATGAACAAAAGTACCCCTTGGTATCTGCCTTGAGCCGCCCTCTTATTTCTAAAAAATTGGTTGAAATAGCGCATCAGACAGGAGCGACTACAATTGCTCATGGTTGTACTGGTAAGGGGAATGACCAAGTGCGTTTTGAAGTATCGATTGCAGCCTTGGATCCCAATTTAAAAGTGATTGCGCCAGTTCGTGAATGGAAATGGTCTCGGGAGGAAGAAATTCATTATGCTAAGGAAAATGGGGTACCTGTTCCTGCTGACCTTGATAATCCCTACTCTGTCGACCAAAATCTTTGGGGACGTGCCAATGAATGTGGTATTTTGGAAAATCCATGGAATCAGGCTCCAGAGGAAGCCTTTGGCATCACAACTTCTCCAGAGCAAGCTCCAGATATGCCAGAATACATTGATATTGAGTTTAGTGAAGGTGTTCCAGTTTCCCTCAATGGAGAAGTGTTAAAATTGGCAGATTTGATTCAAAAACTCAATGAAATAGCTGGAAAACATGGGGTCGGACGGATTGACCACGTGGAAAATCGCTTGGTTGGGATTAAATCAAGAGAAATCTATGAGTGCCCAGGGGCAGTGACTCTGCTGACAGCTCATAAGGACATTGAGGATTTGACGCTTGTGAGAGAAGTGGCTCATTTTAAACCAATCATAGAAAATGAATTATCAAATCTCATTTATAATGCTTTGTGGTTTAGTCCGGCTACACAAGCCTTGATTGCTTATATTAAAGAGACTCAAAAAGTTGTCAATGGGACTGCAAAAGTCAAACTGTATAAGGGAAGCGCTCAGGTCGTGGCTCGGAAATCACCAAATTCTCTTTACGATGAAAATTTGGCGACGTATACTAGTGCAGATACCTTTGACCAAGATGCGGCTGTTGGCTTTATTAAGTTGTGGGGACTTCCAACCAAGGTTCATTCTGAGGTTCAAAAAAGTGCCAAATAGGGCGATTGGATAGAGAGGTGGATGTGATATGGCTAAGAATACAAAATTATGGGGTGGTCGATTTGAAGGTACTGTCGAAGACTGGGTAGAGCGCTTTGGTGCGAGTATATCTTTTGACCAGAAATTAGCTAAATTTGATGTGATTGGTTCTTTAGCCCACGTTCAGATGTTGGGTCAGACGGGCATTTTGAGTTTGAATGAGTCAGAAAAGATTCAAGAAGGGTTGAAAGAGCTTTTAGAAGAGCTAGAGGCAGGCCAACTTGACTTTGATATCGGAAACGAAGATATTCATATGAATATGGAAGTGTTACTGACAGAAAAAATTGGTCCCCTTGCAGGGAAGCTACATACAGCTCGTTCTCGAAATGACCAAGTTGCGACAGATATGCACTTGTATCTCAAGGAGCAACTAGGCCATGTCCTAGATAAACTGGCTCATCTCAAGGGTGTTTTATTAGACTTGGCAGAAAATCATGTGGAGACGATCATGCCGGGCTATACCCATCTGCAACATGCTCAGCCTATTAGTTTTGCCCATCACCTGATGGCTTATTACAATATGTTTCAGAGAGACAGTGAACGTTTTGAATTTAACCAGAAGCATACAGACCTATGCCCTCTAGGTGCGGCAGCTTTGGCAGGAACGACTTTCCCCATTGATCGCCAATTGTCTAGCGATTTGCTGGAGTTTAAGCAGCCTTATACAAATTCTTTGGATGCTGTTAGTGACCGTGATTTTATCTTAGAATTTCTATCCAATGCCAGCATACTCATGATGCATATGAGTCGTTTTTGCGAAGAAATGATCAATTGGTGTAGTTTTGAGTACCAATTCATTACCTTGTCAGATACGTTTACAACAGGTTCCTCTATTATGCCCCAAAAGAAAAATCCAGATATGGCTGAGTTGATTCGAGGAAAGACTGGTAGAGTTTATGGGAATCTGTTTGGACTGTTGACAGTCATGAAGTCCTTGCCTTTAGCTTATAATAAGGATTTGCAAGAGGATAAGGAAGGGATGTTTGATACGGTTGAAACGATTTTAAATTCCCTCGATGTATTGGCAGGTATGTTATCCAGCTTGCAGGTGAACAAGGAAAAAATGCAAGAATCTACCGAGAAGGACTTTTCAAATGCAACTGAGTTAGCAGATTATTTGGCAGGGAAAGGTTTGCCATTTAGAGAAGCTCATGAGGTTGTAGGAAGATTAGTGCTAGACTCTATCAAGTCTGCTAAAAATATTCAAGATTGGACTTTGGAGGAATTGCAAACCTATCATTCCCTCATTTCCAAGGATATTTATGTCTACTTACAACCTAAAACTGCTGTTCAAAGAAGAAATTCCTTGGGAGGTACAGGATTTGACCAAGTGAAATACCAGATTGCAGTTGCTAAGAAAGCGAATGAAGCTAAAAAGTGCTAGATTGATAGGTTCAGAATAAGAGGTTGGTCGATTGACAACCTCTTTCTTGTCTTCTCTAATCAAGCATGTTATAATGAATACTGCTCAAGCGACCTTCAATCGTGAAGCACACACGACCTTCAATCGTGAACTAGTCATTTCGTTTATCTTTTATTACGTCGTTAACTCGAAATGAGATGCAAGCTGAGCTTGTCTTATTTATAACCTCAATCAGTCTCCCAGACTGATTGAGCGAACTCAAGTTATGCCTGCGACTCGTTACCTATCATATTTTCATTTTAAGATGATAGGCTAAAATGGTCTCCCAGACCATTTTACTACTAAAAGCAAACGAAATGACTATACTCAAATAAATTCTATTGAAAGTCATAGTAAATAGAATTTTGAGGGGTATAAATAAACGAATAGATGGGAGACTTACCATGAGTGATAACTCTAAAACACGTGTTGTCGTGGGGATGAGTGGTGGTGTTGATTCGTCGGTGACGGCTCTTCTTCTCAAGGAGCAGGGTTACGATGTGATTGGCATCTTCATGAAGAACTGGGACGACACAGATGAAAACGGCGTCTGTACGGCGACCGAAGATTACAAGGATGTGGCTGCGGTGGCAGACCAGATTGGCATTCCTTACTACTCTGTCAATTTTGAAAAAGAGTACTGGGACCGCGTTTTTGAGTATTTCCTAGCGGAATACCGTGCGGGACGCACGCCAAATCCAGATGTTATGTGTAACAAGGAGATTAAGTTCAAGGCCTTTTTGGACTATGCCATGACCTTGGGGGCAGACTATGTAGCGACTGGGCATTATGCTCGAGTGGCGCGTGATGAGGATGGCATCGTTCACATGCTTCGTGGCGTGGACAATGGCAAGGACCAAACCTATTTCCTCAGCCAACTTTCGCAAGAACAACTTCAAAAAACCATGTTTCCACTGGGACATTTGGAAAAACCTGAAGTTCGCAGACTCGCAGAAGAAGCAGGCCTTGCGACTGCCAAGAAGAAAGACTCGACAGGGATTTGCTTTATCGGAGAAAAGAACTTTAAAAACTTCCTCAGCAACTACCTGCCAGCTCAACCTGGTCGTATGATGACAGTGGATGGACGCGATATGGGCGAGCATGCAGGTCTTATGTATTATACAATTGGTCAGCGTGGCGGTCTCGGTATTGGTGGGCAACACGGTGGTGACAACGCGCCGTGGTTCGTTGTCGGAAAAGACCTAAGCAAGAATATTCTCTATGTCGGCCAAGGTTTCTACCATGATTCGCTCATGTCAACCAGCCTAGAGGCCAGTCAGGTTCACTTTACTCGTGAGATGCCAGAGGAATTTACGCTAGAATGTACGGCTAAATTCCGCTACCGTCAGCCCGACTCTAAGGTGACAGTACATGTCAAAGGAGACAAGGCAGAGGTTATCTTTGCGGAACCTCAGCGTGCCATCACACCAGGACAGGCAGTTGTCTTTTACGATGGCGAAGAGTGTCTCGGTGGTGGTTTGATTGACAATGCTTACCGCGATGGACAAGTTTGTCAGTACATTTAGATTGACAAATTTTCTCAATTTGCTACAATAATAAAAGCAATAGAAATGATGGTCAAAGCTCATGGATGTTGCAGGCTTTTTTGTCCTGCACTTCTTTGGAGTTTTGACTGTTTTTGTGTCGTTTAAGGGAAAGGACAAGAATGATTCAACAAGACTTTCGGACAAAAACAGGAAATACAGTTTTTGGAGTTCGGGTGACAGCCTTGATTCTTCAAAATCGTAAGCTCCTAGTTACCAAAGATAAGGGCAAGTATTATACTATTGGCGGTGCGATTCAAGTCAATGAAAGCACGGAAGACGCGGTAGTTCGTGAAGTGAGGGAAGAACTGGGTGTTAAAGCTCAAGCTGGGCAACTAGCTTTCGTGGTTGAAAATCGTTTTGAACAGGACGGTGTTTCCTATCACAATATCGAGTTTCATTATCTGGTGGATTTGCTTGAAGATGCCCCATTGACCATCATGCAGGAAGATGAGAAAAGGCAGCCCTGTGAATGGATTGATTTGGATAAACTTGAGGATTTCCAGTTAGTTCCAGCCTTTCTAAAAACAGCCCTACCAGATTGGGACGGCCAACTAAGACACATTCATCTTGCGGAATAGGAGAGAAACATGACATATAATTTTACTGAAGAATACGATATTATTGTAATTGGTGCGGGACACGCTGGGGTCGAGGCTTCCTTGGCCGCTAGCCGTATGGGCTGCAAGGTCCTGCTTGCGACCATCAACATTGAAATGCTGGCTTTCATGCCTTGTAACCCCTCTATCGGTGGTTCTGCTAAGGGGATCGTTGTGCGTGAAGTCGATGCCCTCGGTGGTGAAATGGCTAAAACCATTGACAAGACTTACATCCAGATGAAGATGCTCAACACTGGGAAGGGGCCGGCTGTTCGTGCCCTTCGTGCGCAGGCTGATAAGGAACTTTACTCTAAGGAGATGCGCAAGACAGTTGAAAATCAAGAAAATCTGACCCTTCGTCAAACCATGATTGATGAGATTTTGGTGGAAGATGGTAAGGTTGTCGGTGTGCGTACAGCGACCCATCAAGAATATGCTGCCAAGGCTGTTATCGTGACGACAGGGACGGCCCTCCGTGGGGAAATTATCATTGGAGACCTTAAGTATTCATCAGGTCCTAACCACAGCTTGGCTTCTATTAACCTAGCTGACAATCTCAAGGAACTGGGCCTTGAAATTGGTCGTTTCAAGACAGGAACACCTCCACGTGTCAAGGCTTCTTCTATCAACTACGATGTGACAGAGATTCAGCCAGGAGACGAAGCGCCTAATCACTTCTCATACACTTCGCGTGATGAGGATTATGTCAAAGACCAAGTGCCATGCTGGTTGACCTATACCAATGGTACCAGTCATGAGATTATCCAAAATAACCTCCACCGTGCGCCTATGTTTACAGGTGTGGTCAAGGGAGTGGGACCTCGTTACTGCCCATCAATTGAAGACAAGATTGTGCGTTTTGCGGACAAGGAACGTCACCAACTCTTCCTAGAGCCAGAAGGGCGCAATACAGAGGAAGTTTATGTCCAAGGACTTTCAACCAGTCTGCCTGAGGATGTCCAACGTGACTTGGTTCATTCTATCAAAGGTTTGGAAAATGCTGAGATGATGCGAACTGGTTATGCCATTGAATACGACATGGTCTTGCCTCACCAGTTGCGTGCGACTTTGGAAACCAAGAAAATCTCAGGTCTCTTCACTGCTGGTCAGACAAATGGAACGTCAGGTTACGAAGAAGCTGCTGGTCAAGGGATTATCGCTGGTATCAACGCGGCTCTGAAAATCCAAGGCAAGCCTGAGTTGATTTTGAAGCGTAGTGACGGTTATATTGGGGTCATGATTGATGACTTGGTGACCAAGGGAACCATTGAGCCTTATCGCCTTTTGACCAGTCGTGCTGAATACCGCCTCATTCTCCGTCATGACAATGCCGATATGCGTTTGACAGAGATGGGACGCGAGATTGGACTTGTGGATGATGAACGCTGGGCTCGCTTTGAAATCAAGAAAAATCAGTTTGACAATGAGATGAAGCGCCTAGACAGTATCAAACTCAAGCCAGTCAAAGAAACCAATGCTAAGGTTGAGGAGATGGGCTTCAAGCCGTTGACCGATGCAGTGACAGCCAAGGAATTCCTTCGCCGTCCAGAAGTTTCTTATCAAGATGTGGTGGCCTTCATCGGACCAGCTGCAGAGGACTTGGATGACAAGATTATCGAATTGATTGAAACAGAAATCAAGTATGAAGGCTATATTTCAAAAGCCATGGACCAGGTTGCTAAGATGAAACGCATGGAAGAAAAACGCATTCCATCCAATATAGACTGGGATGACATTGATTCTATCGCAACGGAAGCCCGTCAGAAGTTCAAACTCATCAATCCAGAAACCATCGGCCAAGCCAGCCGTATTTCGGGAGTAAACCCAGCAGATATTTCTATTTTGATGGTGTATCTTGAAGGTAAAAATCGTAGTATTTCTAAAACTCTTCAAAAATCAAAATAATACGTCGTCGGCTTCTTACGAATGAGTTCAAAGCTTGGCTTTGATTCATCTACAGCCTCCCATAGTTCCCCGAACTATGGGAGCTAACTCAAGTTATGCTTTCGCCTAGCCTTCTAGTCTGATTTCGATTTTTATTGAGTTTTAATCTCAAAAGAAAGCATAGAGAAAAACAGCTCCGAAAATCGGGGCTGTTTTCTTGCTTTATTCTTCATCTGGTGTGAGAATCATCGGGATGATAATCGGTTCACGTTCGGTATTTTCATAGAGGAAGGGGCGAATAGCGTTGACAATGGCACCATTGACTGATTGCACGCTAGCGTCCTTGTTTTTCAGTGCGATACGAATGGCATTGAAGAGGATACGCTGGCTTTGGCGAATCAAGTCGCCAGACTCTCTCATGTAGACAAAGCCTCGGCTGAGGATGTCTGGACCAGACAGAATCATCTGCGATTTGAAGTCAACAGTTGCGACTGCCAGAACGACACCGTCTTCAGATAGATCGCGACGATCTTTGAGGACAGCAGCGCCGATTTCACCGATACGATTTCCATCGACATAGATATCTTGGGCGTTGAAATGACCTGCTATACGAGCTGAGTCAGCAGTGAGGGCAAGCACATCACCATTGCTCATGATAAAGATATTGTCCTTCTCAACCCCAGTATCTACCGCCAGTCCAGCGTGGACTTTTTGCATGCGGTATTCACCGTGGACAGGCATGAAGTATTTTGGCTTAATCAAGCGGAGCATGAGTTTTTGCTCTTGCTGGCCACCGTGTCCAGATGTATGGATATTGTTCACTTTACCGTGGATAACTTCGACACCAGCTTCTGAAATGATGTTAATCAGCTTGTTGACGCTAGTAGTGTTTCCAGGGATTGGACTTGAAGAGAAGATAACGGTATCACCTGGTTGGAGTTGTACCTGACGGTGAGTTCCGTTGGCGATACGAGAGAGGGCCGCCATAGGCTCACCCTGACTACCTGTACAGAGGATAAGAATCTCGCCTGCAGGGTAATCTTTGATTTCATTTGGCTCGATAAAGGTTCCCTTAGGAGCTTTGATGTAGCCAAGATCGATTCCGTTGACAATGGCCTTTTCCATGGAGCGACCAAAGACCGCAATCTTACGTCCAGTCTTAACAGCAGCTTCTGTTGCTTGCTGGAGACGGAAGATATTTGAGGCAAAGGATGCAAAGATGATACGTCCTTCAATACCTTGGATAATCTTCATGATGGACTGGCCAACGACTTTTTCAGAGTTGGTAAAGGTTGGAATTTCTGCATTTGTCGAGTCAGACAGGAGACAGAGTACACCGTCTTCACCAAGAGCTGCCATACGGTGCAAGTCTGCTGGTTCACCAACTGGTGTTAAGTCAAACTTGAAGTCACCCGTACAGACAATTTTCCCTTGAGGAGTATGAATGACAATCCCCAAAGGTTCTGGAATAGAGTGAGTCGTTCTAAAGAAAGTTGCCTTGAGATTTTTAAAGGTCAACTCAGTATTGTGGTTGATTTCGTAAAGTTTGGCGTTGCGCAAGAGGCCGTGTTCTTCGAGTTTCCCACGGATCAAAGCCAAGGCAAGCGGCCCAGCGTAGATAGGGACATTTGCTTGCTTGAGTAGGAATGGAATCCCACCGATGTGGTCCTCGTGTCCGTGTGTGATTAAGACAGCCTTGACGCGGTCGATATTGTCTACGATGTAAGAGTAGTCAGGAATGACATAGTCGATACCCAGCAAGTCATCTTCTGGGAATTTAATCCCAGCATCGACGATGATAATCTCATCTTGGTATTCAATTCCGTAAGTGTTTTTCCCGATTTCTCCCAGACCACCGATGGCAAAAACGCCGACTTCTTCAGGTTTAAGAGTATAGGCCATATTAGAACTCCGTAATTTCGAAGGCGCCAGTTTCTTTTTCGTAATCTAGCAATTTGTCAGACAAGAGTTCGATATATTCGATATTGTACTCTGGGCGATTTTCTTCGACAAGTTGGCGAGCAGCGATACGGCCCTCAAGTTCTGAGCTGGCATCGATGTCTAGGTAAAGTGCGCGTGTTGTTTCACGACGTGGGCTACGTTCTTTTGTTTCTTGATAAAAAACTTTGTAAATCATATAGTTCCTTTCTATTTTACAGGTCAGCTTATTCCAAACTTTTAGCATAGATTTGCTTGATTTCATTCCATTTTGTGTCTAGATTGACCTTGATTCGTTACAATTATTTCAATTATACCACAAAATGAAAAATTAGTAAAAGACGGAAACGAGAAAGTCATGGGATAATTCCTTTAGTAAGCGCTTGCAAAAACGAAGAAAATGTGTTATATTGATAACAGAAGTGGAATTTATTGTTTGTCATAATTCCATATAGTTTTTAAGTCAAGGAGGTTGCCCTATGTATAACTTATTTGCTTTTGCTATCGGAGCTCGCTTGGTAGCTTTTATTGTTTTTGTTGCTTGCGTTTATGCGGGTAATCTTCTATTTACCAAACTGGAACGACGACAAACCAAGTTCTTGTGGAAAATTACCTTTGTGACTCTCTACTCGCTTTTTCTCCTCCTTGTAACCTATGTCGTTTGGTTTGTATTTTACTTTGGATTAAATGCTTAGATGCCCCGCTTATGCTGGGGCTTTTTGTTTGGTGGCAAAAGATAGTAAATTTATGACACGAAAATTCCACCCCATCTATCAAGATGAGGTGGTCTTTGCATTTTTCTAAAATGACATGACAATGGAATTTTCAGAGCTTATTATTTTTATGGGAGTCATTGTTCTGCTCAAAAATAGAGTTGAAGCATAAAAATAAAACAATACAAACAGATAGATCAATTGGTAAAGGGATAGTAGTCATGTTTAAATCATTGAGAATGCTGAGCAAACTATAAGAGATAAAGATAATAAAATTTATCCTTCTAAAAATGTGTTTTTTATCTAGCATGACTTACCAAACTTTTTACGAAGGTCTTTTCCAATGGTATAACCTGCCATAAATAAAGCGATACCAACACCTACACCAAAGCCACCCTTTATTTCTTGCAATTCCTTAGTAGAAATTTCACAATAGTTGTTCAAATCTTTCATCATATTAATCTCCTCCTAAAAAATAACCAGCTGCCAAACCAGAACCTATAAGTGCTGTTCCACCTGCAATAGCTTTCCAAGATACTGCTACTCCAAAGATAACCAAGGGAGCGAGACCGCCATCAATATCTGATAATTCATTTTCAGATAAGGATAAAAATTGATTGTCAAGAACGTCAAAATTTGTCATTGAACTTTCCTCCTTTTTTCTTGTTCACTTTTATATTCGTAAAAGAAAAGGAAAAGTGAACATTTTTTTAAATTATTTTTAGTTAAGTGAGGGCACTCTTGTTTGGGGATAAAGAAAATTCCCATGTGCCAGCTTTTGTAGTATAATAGTAAGCAGAAAAAAGATAGGAATGTGTTATGAAAGTATTAGCTTTTGATACGTCTAGCAAGGCTCTTTCTCTCGCTATTTTAGAGGATAAGCAGGTTCTTGCCGAGACGACGATTAATATTAAGAAAAATCACAGTATTACCCTTATGCCTGCCATCGATTTTTTGATGGCGAGTGTGGACTGGACGCCCAAAGATTTGGATCGAATCGTGGTGGCGGAAGGGCCAGGTAGCTACACAGGCTTGCGAATTGCGGTGGCAACTGCCAAAACCTTAGCTCACACTCTAAACATCGAGTTGGTTGGTATGTCGAGTCTCTTGGCTCTGGTGCCCTACCAACAAGAAGGCTTGTTCGTTCCTTTGATGGATGCGCGTCGCAACAATGTTTATGCAGGATTTTATGAAAATGCCAAACCTGTCATGCCAGAAGCACACCTGCCTTTTGAGCGAGTGATTGAGTTAATCAAGGGGGCTAGTCAGGTAACCTTTGTCGGAGAAGTTGGCCCCTTTGTTGAGCAGATTCAAGAACACTTGCCAAGGACTAATTACAAAGAAACCTTGCCAAATGCAGCCAATCTTGCTCTTTGGGCTTGGGATAAGGAAGCAGACTCCTTGCATGATTTTGTGCCGAACTACCTCAAACGTGTTGAGGCTGAGGAAAACTGGCTCAAGAACCATACCGAGTCTGGTGAGTCTTATATTAAACTCCTATGATAGAGATCAAACGAATCCAAAGACAGACTGACCTAGCTCAAGCCATCTACGCTGTCATGGCAACTGTTTACCCAGTCAGTCCTTGGACGCTGGAACAAATCCAAGCAGACCTGTCCCAAGATCAGACTTGGTATGCTCTTGCTTATGATGGGGTAGAAGTGATTGGCTTTCTAGCTGTGCAGGAGAATCTTTTTGAGGTAGAAGTCCTGCAAATCGCTGTCAAACAAACCTATCAAGGTCAAGGAATTGCATCAACCTTGTTTGCTCAATTGCCGACAGATAAGGAGATTTTCCTCGAAGTCAGAAAGTCAAATCAACGAGCGCAAGCATTTTACAAGAAAGAAAAGATGGCAGTCATCGCTGAGCGAAAGGCCTACTACCATGACCCAGTCGAGGACGCCATTATCATGAAGAGAGAAATAGATGAAGGATAGATATATTTTAGCATTTGAGACATCCTGTGATGAGACCAGTGTCGCCGTCCTGAAAAACGACGATGAGCTCTTGTCCAATGTCATTGCTAGTCAAATTGAGAGTCACAAACGTTTTGGGGGCGTAGTGCCTGAAGTAGCCAGTCGTCACCATGTCGAGGTCATTACAGCCTGTATCGAGGAGGCGCTAGCAGAAGCAGGGATTACGGAAGAGGATGTGACAGCTGTTGCGGTTACCTATGGACCAGGCTTGGTCGGAGCCTTGCTAGTTGGCTTGTCAGCTGCTAAGGCCTTTGCTTGGGCTCATGGACTTCCGCTGATTCCTGTTAACCATATGGCTGGTCACCTCATGGCCGCTCAGAGTGTGGAGCCTTTGGAGTTTCCCTTGCTAGCTCTTTTGGTTAGCGGTGGACACACAGAGTTAGTTTATGTTTCTGAGGCAGGAGATTATAAGATTGTTGGGGAAACGCGAGATGACGCGGTTGGTGAGGCATATGATAAGGTCGGCCGCGTCATGGGCTTGACCTATCCTGCAGGTCGTGAGATTGACGAGTTGTCTCATCAGGGGCAGGATATTTATGATTTCCCTCGTGCCATGATTAAGGAGGATAATCTGGAGTTTTCATTCTCAGGTTTGAAATCTGCCTTTATCAATCTTCACCACAATGCTGAGCAAAAGGGAGAAAGTCTGTCTACAGAGGATTTGTGTGCTTCCTTCCAAGCAGCTGTACTGGATATTCTCATGGCTAAAACCAAGAAGGCTTTGGAGAAATACCCTGTTAAAACCCTTGTCGTGGCAGGTGGCGTGGCAGCCAATAAAGGTCTCAGAGAACGCCTAGCAACTGAAATCACAGATGTCAATGTCATCATTCCACCTCTGCGTCTCTGCGGAGACAATGCAGGTATGATTGCCTATGCCAGTGTCAGCGAGTGGAACAAAGAAAACTTTGCAAACTTGGACCTCAATGCCAAACCAAGCCTCGCTTTTGATACGATGGAATAAAATGGAGTCAGCTTAAGGCTGGCTTTTTTAATCACCAAAGTGTCAGAATATTTTGACAAAACTATAAAAATAATGATATAATATGCAAAAGCTAGGAGGTGGTAAGATGATCGAGAGAATGGAATTGGGAGAATTTTACAAGGAGTTGCGCTTGGCTAGAAAGCTCAAGCAGTCAGATGTGGCTTGTGCTGGACTAACAGCTTCTCAGCTGTCCAAGTTTGAACTAGGGCAGTCTATGCTATCTGCGGACAAGCTAATCCTAGCTATTCAAGGAATCAATATGAATTTTGATGAGTTTGGTCATAAGCTCAATAACTATCAAGAATCTCCACATATGAAGATTGGTAGGAGGGTTGTGGATCGCTTTGCCCATCAAGATATAGCTGGCTTAGAGCAACTGTTGGAGGAAGTCGAGCAAGGACAGATGGCAGAGACCTATCGTTGTTTGAATGCCATTGTGATTAAAAATGCTATTCATTCCTTAAATAAGAGCTATCTGCTAACAGAGGAGGATAGGGAGTTTTTGACTACTTATCTCTATGCTATTGAGTCTTGGACTTGGTTTGAACTCTATCTCTTTTGTAATACCATGCCCTTCTTGAGCAATCAAGATCTGATTTTTTTATCAACCTCTTTGCTTGAAAAATCCAAGGAATTTAAAGAGTTAGTACACAATCGATTGTATATGAAGCAAGGACTCTTAAATATCTTATCAGAGCTCATGGAGCGAAAACTTTTCTCCTACATCCCAATCTTCGAAGCCGAATTGGAGAGCATGTTGCGTCCGTACGATGTTTTTGAGAAAGTATCGTGGCAATTTTTAAAGAAAATGAGTGTCTTTCTTCAAACTAAAGGAAGCAATCAAAAAGAGATTGAACACTTTATCCAATCTCTGCAAGTATTAGAAAATCCACAATTAACAGCTCTATTCGAATTGCGTTTTCAGCAATACAAAGAACTTATCGATTGATTAGAAACGGGAAGACGATAACCCACTCCGAAATAAGCAGGAGTATCAGTTGGATTTTTCTTTTTTTCATCATTATATCCCTCCTTGTTAGTAGTAACTTTATTATACCAGTGAAATAATCAAATCCACTAAAATCGCAAATCAGAAATTTCTATAAGAAAAAATATCAAATATGCGATTTTCTCAAATACGCCAATTTTCGTGTTATAGTGTTCTTGTAAAGTACTTGAAGCAAATCCTAGGTCGCATAAGTGGTTTACAAAGAAAAATAATTGGAGGAGAAACAATGTCTGCTGTACCATATTCATTTCAAGGGCATCGTTTAGGTGGCCGTTAGTTAAATAATAGCAATCTATAGGATAGAAAAGATAAACTTTGGATTAGATATAGTGGATTGAAATCAAGATAAACATATACAACAAAAATTCTAATTAATATATATTTTGCTGCAAATGCAACGGATATTATACAAAAAATCTTAAATCTTAATAATTGTGAAGAATGATGATATTCATAATGTTTAAAAGTTAATATCTGCATGCTATTAAGATTTTAACTGAATTTTAGAAGTCGATAAGTTTTTTGTATTTTAATTTATTATATGGATAGAAATTATAAATGAGTTGTATTCGTATTTATAATTTTGGAGTTTAGGAAAATATTTTCCAAACTCCTATTTGTTGTTTATCTTTTAATAGTTTTTGATTAGGAGGATCTAAATGAGAATAAAGAGAACTCTTCAACCGTATATATTTAAAGATAAAATAAAATTTGGTTTTGGTAATGCTTCTCTTGTAAGGGAGATTGATTTTAATGAAGAGAACATCAATTTAATAAAAAAATTAGATAATGACATTGATATAAAATTGTTGTCTAATGGAGAAAAACAAGTTGTTGAGTCGATGATATCTATGGGATTAGTGACTAGTAATCAATATGATAATTCCAAATATTCCCGAAATATTAATTTCTTTGAGTGGGTTGATTTGTCAGAAAATTTAGACCCTAGTAAGTATCAGGATAGATTATTAAATTCAACAGTTTTAATTGTTGGTGTAGGGGGTATTGGATCAACAACAGTCGAAATTTTAGCTCGTCTAGGTATAGGTAATTTCATATTAGTAGATTTTGACATTGTGGAAGAGTCAAATCTTACTAGACAAACATCCTTTAAGAAATCTGATATTGGTAAGCTAAAAATAGACATAATAAAACAGCATATTCAAGAGATTTCTGATTCAAATGTGACAACTATTTATAGGAAGTTAGAGTGTCAGAATGACTTAGAAACTATTTTTAAAGATTATAATTTTGACATTGCTTTATGCTGTGCAGATACTCCTAGAATAGAGATAGACTACTGGTTTGATGATTTAGCTCATAAATATACGAGACCTATTATTGTTGGCTCATATGCATCTACGGTAATAAACTACCTACATATTATTCCGGGCAAAACTATTTCATTGAGGGAGTTTTATAGGGACTTTATGATAACAGATGATCATGTTTTGGATAGTAGAATACCGTATAGTGTTATTTCTCCAATATCATATATGGCTGCATCAATCATATCTTATAAAGTATTAGATACTTTAACAGGATTATTGAATTTAACGGATTATATTCAAATCGATTGCATGAATTTTGAGGTTTATAAGCATGATATTAAGAAAATTTAGCCAAAATTTTATAAATTTAATATTAGGTAGATCGTCTAGGAATATTGCAGATAGTTTTTACTTTATTGCTTTATCGATAGGGTTAGTAAGTGTATATCATATTGAGGCAGGACAGTTATCTCTATTTACTCTAATTGGTTTTATCCCAAATTTGCTTGCTGTTTTTTATGGAAGTTTTATAAATAAAATTCAGAGAGATAAAATTTGGCTAGTGATTTTCCAGATTCTCCAGTTTATTATAATTGTGATTACAATTCTGTGTTTAAGGTATCATTTTCGTGTTGTGTATATCTATGTATTGAATTTTTTGTTCGCATTATCAACTAATTTATTAAATACACTGCAGATGAAAATTGTTCCAGAAACTTTAAATAATGATGACATGCTAATAAAGAAATCGATAGATGTTCAATACTTGGCATCAAATGTGTTAGATATTATTAGTAATTTAACTGCATCTCTACTATTAGGGCTTCTATCTTATTTTGTTGTTTTTAATTTAAGTATTCCGTTTTTTGTGGCTGCTATTTATTTTATGATTAAAATCAGATTGCCCGGTTCCAAAAACAATACTAAAAGTGTTCGACCTGAAAAGGTAGATTTGGAAAGTAATTCTTCTTTCCAATTTTTGGAAACTGTTTCTGCTTTTCGAGAATCAAAATTTGCCTCTTTTATAGTAGTTACAGAGTCAATTTTAAGTGGGGGTACAGATCTACTTTTAACTTTAATGCCACTGTATCTTTTATCAGAAGGCATACCTATTCAATATTTGGGATTGGTACTAGGAGCTCAAAGATTTGCCGATTTGATAGGAGCAATTTTGGCTCCTAGAGTGGGAATTCCGTATAAAATGTTTTTCTTTATTGATTATACTGTATCTGGATTAGCACTCATGCTAGTATTTATTACTCCATTTCCGTTAATAAAGTTGTTGTTATTTTTTTTAGCATTTATTTTAATAGGTATATCAGGAAATATGTTTGAAAAAATGATTTACTCAGAGTATAGATACGACACTATGGGATTGATATATTCGACTAATTCAAGTTTATATGCTTTATTTGCCATTCTATTTTTGATTATTCCTCAATTTTATACAGATATAAAAATTTTGGGTATTTTAATAAATGGATTTACACTATCTATAGGAATTTATTTATTAGTTATTTGTAATTTTTTCAAAAAGAATGATACTAATTGTTAAAATTTATTTTATATGAATGTTGCATGATTATTTGAAAAGAACTTCTAAAAATTTTTAGAGGTGTCCATGAAAGAAACGAAATTTCACCTAGCAACTGGAAGTCTGTACAATATATTTCTAATTTGGAACACACTGTAAATGTTATGGTGGATGGTTGGGCTAAATATGGTCCTTGGCGTCCTAGATAAAATGAGGTAAACGATGGAAAAACAGAGTCAGTTACAAATTTTAATTCATTCCCTGTACAATAATAAAGAAATTAGCTTGACGGAAGAATTTAGGAAGCAATTGCTGGAAACAGCAAAACAGTTCTCTAGTACTAGTGAAGATTTGCTAGCTGTACGTCTCTCATTTGCCGTCTCTAAAGAATTATTGGGCTTTAAAGGTGAACCACCGACAGAGTTATTGGATTTGGCAAAATTTGTCCAAAAGAAAGAAGCTAAATATAAGCAGGGAGTAGTGTGGTCTGGTATTTTTAAAATATGATTCATTATAAAATACGGCATGAGCATCGCATAATGGATGAATCTGAATATGAGCAAGACTTGGATTTCAATGCCAAACCAAGTCTTGTTTTTGATACTATAGAATAAAATGGAGTCTGTCTGATTACAATCAGCAGACTTTTTTCTCTTTCCTGAATATGTTATAATAGTCCATGCTGTGGCTGGAGCCTTTTCAGCCCATTTATTAAGACAATATGAGGAGAAAGATGAAAGAAAAAGGATTTTGGGAGGGGGCGCAGGCAGCTATGCCAACGGCACTTGGTTATGTCAGTATCGGCCTGGCCTGTGGGATTATTGGTGCGCCCTATGTGACACCTGTGGAGATGGGCTTGATGAGCCTCTTTGTTTATGCTGGGAGTGCCCAGTTTGCCATGCTGGCACTGATTGCGGTTCAAGCACCTGTAGCAGCTATTGCGATGACGGTCTTTTTGATCAATTTGCGTCTCTTTTTGTTGAGTTTGCATGCGTCGACCTATTTTCGTCATACTAGTCTCTGGCACAATATCGGTATGTCTAGCATCTTGACAGATGAGACTTATGGCGTTTTGATGGGCGAGTTAGCCCATACAGACAAGGTCAATCCTATGTGGATGCACGGAAACAACCTCAATAGCTATGTGGCTTGGTTTGTGGGAACAGTGGTTGGAACGGCTCTGGGTGGTCTGCTGCCAAATCCAGAAATCTTTGGCTTGGACTTTGCTTTGGTTGGGATGTTCATCGGAATTTTTGCTTCGCAATTCCAGATTATGCAAAGACGGATTCCTGTCCGCAATCTGCTTATTATTCTAGCAGTTGTTGCGGTGTCCTTCTTTTTACTCTTAACAGTGGTGTCTCAGTCGCTCGCTGTTCTGTTTGCGACGCTACTTGGTTGTACAATGGGGGTGGTTTTAGATGGTCAGTAAGTATCTTTTATTAGCAGTTATTTTCTCTGGCTTGGTGACTTGGATTCCCCGTATGATTCCCTTCATCTTGGTCAAGTATAAGGGTCTGCCTGCAATCGTTGAGCGTTTTTTGAAGTTCTTGCCCGTTTCTATTATCTTTGCCTTGATTCTTTCAAGCGTAGTGACAGGTAAGGTTGGAAGCTTTCCTCAAATCAAATGGCTGGACTTCTTAGCAGTCTTTCCAACAGCTTGGGTAGCCTTTCGCTACCGCAATCTAGTCGGAACAGTTCTCTTCGGAGTAGTCTTAATTGCAGTCTTGCGTTTGGTCTTTTAATACTCTTCGAAAATCTCTTCAAACCACGTCAGCGTCGCCTTACCGTAGGTATATGTAACTGACTTCGTCAGTCTTATCTCCAACCTCAAAACAGTGTTTTGAGAAACCTGCGGCTAGCTTCCTAGTTTGCTCTTTGATTTTCATTGAGTATAAATCAGCCATAAAGAAAACCTATCACAGAGATAGATATCATATAATGGCGTAAATGCTCTTTTTCTGTTAGAATTATAAGGTATTTTATTTTGGAGGAAATGACATGAAAAAAATCGTTAAATACTCATCTCTTGCTGCCCTAGGGCTTGTTGCTGCAGGTGTTCTAGCAGCTTGCTCAGGTGGTGCTAAGAAAGAAGGAGAAGCAGCTAGCAAGAAGGAAATTATCGTTGCAACTAATGCTACACCAAAACCATTCAACTATGAAGAAAATGGCGAATTGACTGGTTACGAGATTGAAGTGGTTCGCGCTATCTTTAAAGACTCTGACAAGTATGATGTCAAGTTTGAGAAGACAGAGTGGTCAGGAGTCTTTGCAGGACTTGATGCTGACCGTTACAATATGGCTGTTAGCAACATCAGCTACACTAAAGAACGTGCTGAAAAATACCTTTATGCAGCTCCAACTGCTAAAAACCCTAACGTTCTTGTAGTGAAAAAAGATGACCCTAGCATCAAATCGCTTGATGATATCGGTGGAAAATCAACAGAAGTTGTTCAAGGGACAACTTCTGCTAAACAGCTAGAAGACTACAACAAACAACATTCAGATAATCCAACTGTCCTAAAGTATACTAAAGCAGACTTCCAACAAATCATGGGACGCTTGAGCGATGGCCAGTTTGACTACAAGATTTTTGATAAAATCGGTGTTGAAACAGTCATCAAGGACCAAGGTTTGGACAACTTGAAAGTTATCGAACTTCCAAGCGACCAACAACCTTATGTTTACCCACTTCTTGCTAAAGGTCAAGATGAGTTGAAAACATTTGTAGACAAACGTATCCAAGAACTCTACAAAGACGGAACTCTTGAAAAATTGTCTAAACAATTCTTTGGAGACACTTATCTACCAGCAGAAGCTGATATTAAATAATTTTTTGAAATCATCCATTCTGCATAAGGTGGATGATTTCTCAGTTTTTAGGGATATAGTTTTAAACTATATATCTGACTACATAATAACAATTTGTGAAATCAAACAAATTGTGAGATACTAGTACGGTATTATTTTTAAGGAGAAAGAATCATGAAAATTAAAAAATGGCTTGGTGTAGCAGCCCTTGCTACAGTCGCAGGTTTGGCTCTTGCAGCTTGCGGAAACTCAGAAAAGAAAGCAGACAATGCAACAACTATCAAAATCGCAACTGTTAACCGTAGCGGTTCTGAAGAAAAACGTTGGGACAAAATCCAAGAATTGGTTAAAAAAGACGGTATCACTTTGGAATTTACAGAGTTCACAGACTACTCACAACCAAACAAGGCAACTGCTGACGGCGAAGTAGACTTGAACGCTTTCCAACACTACAACTTCTTGAACAACTGGAACAAAGAAAATGGGAAAGATCTTGTAGCGATTGCGGATACTTACATCTCTCCAATCCGCCTTTACTCAGGTTTGAATGGAAGTGACAACAAGTACACTAAAGTAGAAGACATCCCAGCAAACGGAGAAATCGCTGTACCGAACGATGCTACAAACGAAAGCCGTGCGCTTTACTTGCTTCAATCAGCTGGCTTGATTAAATTGGACGTTTCAGGAACTGCTCTTGCAACAGTTGCTAACATCAAAGAAAATCCAAAGAACTTGAAAATCACTGAATTGGACGCTAGCCAAACAGCTCGTTCATTGTCATCAGTTGATGCTGCTGTTGTAAACAATACCTTCGTTACAGAAGCAAAATTGGACTACAAGAAAGCACTTTTCAAAGAACAAGCTGATGAAAATTCAAAACAATGGTACAACATCATCGTTGCGAAAAAAGATTGGGAAACATCACCAAAAGCTGATGCTATCAAGAAAGTGATCGCAGCTTACCACACAGATGACGTGAAAAAAGTTATCGAAGAAACATCAGACGGTTTGGATCAACCAGTTTGGTAATAAGAAACAGGGAGGTGGGAGAGAAAATTCCACCTCTTGCTTTTGTATAGAGCATGGATTGTCAGGAAGAGTAGTTCATAGAAAGGTAGAGAGAATATGGTTTTTCCTAGCGAACAAGAACAGATTGAAAAATTTGAAAAGGATCATGTGGCCCAGCATTATTTTGAAGTTTTGCGTACCTTGATTTCTAAGAAGTCGGTCTTTGCCCAGCAGGTCGGACTTAAGGAAGTCGCAAATTATCTGGGTGAGATTTTCAAGCGTGTTGGGGCTGAAGTGGAGATTGATGAGACTTATACGGCGCCTTTTGTCATGGCACATTTCAAGAGTTCGCGTCCAGATGCCAAGACCTTGATTTTCTATAACCACTATGACACTGTGCCAGCGGACGGAGATCAAGTGTGGACAGAGGATCCCTTTACGCTTTCGGTGCGCAATGGTTTCATGTATGGGCGTGGGGTTGACGATGATAAGGGTCATATCACAGCTCGTTTGAGTGCTTTGAGAAAATATATGCAGAACCATGATGACCTGCCTGTCAATATCAGTTTTATCATGGAGGGAGCGGAGGAATCGGCTTCAACAGACCTAGATAAGTATTTGGAAAAGCATGCGGACAAACTTCGTGGGGCGGATTTGTTGGTCTGGGAACAAGGAACCAAAAATGCCTTGGAACAGCTGGAAATTTCTGGTGGAAATAAGGGGATTGTGACCTTTGATGCCAAGGTAAAAAGTGCGGATGTCGATATCCATTCTAGTTATGGTGGGGTTGTGGAATCAGCTCCTTGGTATCTCCTCCAAGCCTTACAGTCTCTTCGTGCTGCGGATGGCCGTATCTTGGTTGAAGGTTTGTACGAAGAAGTACAAGAGCCAAATGAACGAGAATTGGCCTTGGTGGACACTTACGCTCAACGAAATCCAGGGGAAATCAGCCAGATTTATGGTTTGGAATTGCCTCTCTTACAAGAGGATCGAGCAGCCTTTCTAAAACGATTCTTTTTCGAGCCAGCTCTTAATATCGAAGGGATCCAGTCAGGTTATCAAGGACAAGGAGTCAAAACGATTTTGCCTGCAGAAGCCAGCGCTAAGCTAGAGGTTCGTCTGGTTCCGGGCCTAGAACCGCATGATGTTCTGGAAAAAATTCGGAAACAGCTAGACAAAAATGGCTTTGATAAGGTAGAATTATACTATACCTTGGGAGAGACGAGTTATCGAAGCGATATGAGCGCACCAGCCATTCTCAATGTAATCGAGTTGGCCAAGAAATTCTATCCACAGGGCGTTTCAGTCTTGCCGACGACAGCTGGGACAGGGCCTATGCATACGGTCTTTGATGCCCTAGAGGTGCCAATGGTGGCCTTCGGTCTAGGAAATGCCAACAGCCGAGACCACGGTGGAGATGAAAATGTGCGAATCGCCGATTATTACACCCATATTGAATTAGTAGAGGAGCTGATTAGAAGCTATGAGTAGAGATATTATCAAGTTAGATCAGATCGATGTGACTTTTCATCAAAAGAAGAGAACCATCACAGCGGTCAAGGATGTGACCATTCACATCCAAGAAGGGGATATCTACGGAATCGTTGGATATTCTGGAGCAGGGAAATCAACCCTCGTACGGGTGATTAACCTCTTGCAAAAGCCATCTGCAGGGAAAATTACCATTGATGACGATGTGATTTTTGATGGCAAGGTCACCTTGACGGCAGAGCAGTTGCGTCGTAAACGTCAGGATATCGGAATGATTTTCCAGCATTTTAACCTCATGAGCCAAAAGACAGCAGAGGAGAATGTAGCCTTTGCCCTCAAACACTCTGGACTCAGCAAGGAAGAAAAGAAGGCTAAAGTTGCTAAGTTGCTGGACTTGGTCGGCTTGACAGACCGTGCTGAAAACTACCCTTCACAACTATCTGGAGGGCAAAAACAGCGTGTGGCCATTGCGCGTGCCTTGGCAAATGATCCAAAAATCTTGATTTCAGACGAGTCAACTTCTGCCCTTGACCCTAAGACAACCAAGCAGATTTTGGCCTTGTTGCAAGATTTGAACCAAAAATTAGGCTTGACAGTTATCTTGATTACGCATGAAATGCAGATTGTCAAAGACATTGCCAACCGTGTAGCAGTTATGCAGGACGGACATTTGATTGAAGAGGGTAGTGTCCTTGAAATCTTCTCAGACCCTAAACAACCTTTGACTCAAGACTTTATCTCAACAGCCACAGGTATTGACGAAGCCATGGTCAAAATCGAGAAGCAAGAAATCGTGGAATACTTGTCTGAAAATAGCATTTTGGTACAGCTCAAGTATGCAGGTGCTTCAACAGACGAGCCACTTTTGAATGAATTGTATAAGCATTACCAAGTAACGGCTAATATCCTCTATGGAAATATCGAAATTCTCGATGGTACTCCTGTTGGAGAATTAGTTGTGGTCTTGTCAGGTGAAAAAGCAGCGTTGGCAGGTGCCCAAGAAGCCATTCGTCAAGCAGGCGTACAGCTAAAAGTATTGAAGGGAGGACAGTAAGATGGAATCATTGATTCAAACCTATTTGCCAAATGTCTATAAAATGGGCTGGGCTGGTCAAGCAGGCTGGGGAACAGCTATTTACCTAACCCTCTATATGACAGTTCTTTCCTTCATCATCGGAGGGCTCTTGGGACTGGTTGCAGGGCTTTTCCTTGTCTTGACAGCTCCAGGTGGGGTCTTGGAAAATAAAGTTGTTTTCTGGATTTTGGATAAAATCACCTCTATTTTCCGTGCGGTTCCATTTATCATTCTCTTGGCAGTCTTGTCACCCTTCTCTCATCTAATCGTAGGAACAAGCATTGGTCCAAATGCGGCTATCGTACCGCTATCTTTTGCAGTCTTTGCCTTCTTTGCCCGTCAGGTGCAGGTTGTCTTGGCTGAGCTAGATGGTGGTGTTATTGAGGCGGCTCAAGCGAGCGGAGCGACATTCTGGGACATCGTGGGTGTCTACCTATCAGAAGGTCTTCCAGATTTGATCCGTGTGACGACTGTAACCTTGATTTCACTAGTCGGTGAAACAGCTATGGCCGGTGCGGTTGGAGCTGGTGGTATCGGTAACGTAGCTATCGCTTATGGATTTAACCGCTACAATCACGATGTGACCATCTTGGCAACTATCATTATCATTTTGATTATCTTTGCAATCCAATTCTTGGGAGATTTCCTGACCAAGAAATTAAGTCATAAATAAAAAAGGCTCCATAAGATCTATAGGGGATTTACCCACTACAAATATTATAGAGCCAAATAAAAAAGAGCCGCGTGGCTCTTTTTTAGTAATCAGATTTTCTGTGCAAATTTTTTACTCAAGGCTTGCCCAATCAAGGTACCAACTAGGGCTCCGATGACAATACTTGCGATAAATAGAAGGACGGTTCCAGGATTTAGCGCGACCATGATACGGTCGATATATTCTTGTGATTTTCCTCTTGCTAGAAGGGTAGCCATATAGGCTTGGGGCGCAATCCACATAAGCAAGATTGGTCCTGTTGTACTAAAGGCAAAAATAAGGAAAGAAAGGAAGTTCTTTGTTTGGTCCTTGTATTTTCCGAGGTTAGCTACTCCATCTGCTAGGAGGCCACAGATAATTCCAGGAAGGAAGGCACCAGCACCGTGTTTAGTTCCCAAGAAAAAGAGAGCAATAACAAGGCCGATAGTGGTAATGGCTCCAAAGCGCGGAACTTTTGCGACTAGGATCATATAGACGTTACCGCCGACAAGGGCAGTAAAGGCAGGCGCATAAAACATGTTTCCAGTTTGGTCAAAGAGATTGCCCAAAAGGACACCAATCCCCATGCAGAGGAAGTAAAGAACTGCAAAAAGCAGTGTAGTTAAGATAGATTTCTTCATGAATTGTCTCCTGATCATTTTTTCACAATTCTCATTTTACCATGGTTTGGTGGGATTGTAAATGGATAGTAGAAGTTTTTGAAAACGCTTGAAATATGATATAATGGTTTCATAGTTATTTTTAGGAGGGTATCATGGGGAGATTTTTAGACTTTGTCTTTAATCGTTTCTTTTTAGGGATGATTGCGACAGCCTTCTTTTGGCTATTAACTTTAGCAGGAGGGATTATCCTTGGTCTAGCGCCGGCTAGTGCCACCTTGATGAGCTTGTATGCAGAACATGGTTATAGCTTTCGGGAATACAGTTTGAAGGAGGCTTGGCCTCTTTATAAGCAAAATTTTGTCTCAAGCAACCTGATTTTCTATAGCTTTTTAGGAGTGGATTTAGTTTTGGTCTATGGCTTGTATCTCTTGGTTCAATTGCCTCATCAGACCATCGTTCATTTGATTGCGACCTTTTTTAATGTTCTAGTAGTTGCCCTGATCTTTTTGGCTTATACAGTATCTTTGAAATTACAAGTTTATTTTGACTTGTCTTATCGAAATAGTCTCAAACTATCCTTGATTGGCATCTTTATGAGTCTAGCAGCTGTGGCCAAGGTTCTCCTTGGAACCGTGCTACTTGTGGCAATTGGTTACTATATGCCTGCCCTGCTATTTTTTGTAGGAATTGGGATGTGGCATTTCTTTATCAGTGATATGTTGGAACCGGTCTATGAAAGTATTCATGAAAAATTGGCGACAAAGTAGGATGAAACAGTTTTGGCTACATACGCTTCTGCGAACCTACAGTTCAGTTATGATCATTATTATTGCGAGTTTTGCAATCTTACTCTCCTATGCTGACTGGGATTCACGGGAAAAGGAAGCCCAGAGAGTAGCCCAGCGTGTAACTGCTAGAACAGTGAGTGAAATTGAATATTACCATAGAGAGTCAACCCAAATAGCTCAGGCTTTAGTTGAAAATCAAGCTCGTATTGAGGGAATCTATAAATACTTTAGCCTTAGCATGCCAGACTATTTTTACTGGCAATTAGAGCGGAAAGCTTCGCCTTATGTATCGGTCTCTCTGCATGAAAATGTTGATGACCTCTATGTTCGAAATGATTTTGTAACTGGGGTGGCCATTGCTTTTCAAGATTACAAGGAAGTCTATGTTTCTACTAAAGACAAACGTAGTGGAGAAAAAATCAGGGCTGAGGATTTCAAACCAGCAGGAAATAGTTTTGCCATTCCGGTGTCAGATCCAGTGTCAGATCAAGACTTAGGAGTGATTTACATCTCCTTGGATCCTGCTGTTTTATACCATGCCATTGATAATACTAGAGGTCATACTCCGATGGCAGTAACAGTGACCTCACCTTTTGATACGGAGATTTTTCATATTGGTGAAACAGTTGATAAGGAGAGTGAAAATTGGCTAGTTGGCTTAACTTCTCATGGTTATCAGGTTCAGGTGGCAGTTCCCAAAAACTTTGTTTTACAAGGAACGGTGACCAGCTCTGCTTTGATTGTGGGCTTGAGCCTTCTCTTTATTGTCATTCTCTATCTGACGTTGAGGCAGACCTTTGCTAATTACCAAAAGCAGGTAGTGGATTTGGTGGATTCCATCCAAGCTATTGCCCAAGGGGAAGAAGGTCTTCGCATTGACACACTTGAAAAGGATCAGGAATTGCTCCTAATCGCAGAGACTACTAATGATATGTTGGATCGTTTGGAAAAGAATATCCATGATATTTATCAGTTAGAGCTTAGTCAAAAAGATGCCAATATGCGGGCCTTGCAGGCGCAAATAAACCCTCACTTTATGTACAATACTCTGGAGTTCTTGCGCATGTATGCAGTTATGCAGAGTCAAGATGAGTTGGCGGATATCATTTATGAATTCAGTAGTCTCTTGCGGAACAATATTTCCGACGAAAGAGAAACTCTTCTCAAACAGGAATTAGAATTTTGCCGTAAATACAGCTATCTCTGCATGGTTCGCTATCCCAAGTCCATTGCCTATGGTTTCAAGATAGATCCAGAGTTAGAGAATATGAAGATTCCCAAGTTTACCTTGCAACCGCTGGTAGAAAACTATTTCGCGCATGGTGTTGACCACAGGCGGACAGATAATGTGATTAGCATCAAGGCTCTTAAACAGGATGGGTTTGTGGAAATTTTGGTGGTCGATAATGGTAGAGGAATGTCGGCTGCAAAGTTGGCAAATATCCGAGAAAAATTAAGTCAGAAATATTTTGAACACCAAGCCAGCTACAGTGATCAAAGGCAGTCTATCGGGATTGTCAATGTACACGAGCGTTTTGTGCTCTATTTTGGAGACCGCTATGCCATTACTATAGAGTCTGCAGAGCAAGCCGGTGTTCAGTATCGTATTACAATTCAAGATGAGTAGAAAGGGAGAAAATGTATAAAGTATTATTAGTAGATGATGAGTACATGGTGACAGAAGGTCTGAAGCGTTTGATTCCCTTTGATAAGTGGGATATGGAGGTCGTCGCAACAGCCAGTCATGCCGATGAAGCTCTAGAATATGTTCAGGAAAATCCTGTCGATGTCATCATTTCCGATGTCAATATGCCAGACAAAACAGGGCTTGATATGATTCGGGAGATGAAAGAGATCTTACCAGATGCTGCCTATATCCTGCTCTCAGGTTACCAGGAGTTTGATTATGTAAAAAGAGCAATGAACCTTAGTGTGGTGGACTATTTGGTCAAGCCTGTTGATAAGGTAGAACTGGGAAATCTGCTGGAGAAGATTGCAGGTCAGCTCGGCGAGAGAGGGAAGAAAAGTCAGACTCTTAGTCAAGAATTAGACGAGGCTGGATTTGTTAGTTATTTAGGGGATAAGGAGAATTGGTGGATAGGTCTATCCAAGGAAAAACAAGGTTCCTTCACCATTCCCTACTATGTCTTGGGTCAAGACTGGCAGATTTTCATTTCTGACCAACCCCTAGATGGTTTAGTCGTTACACCTTTTGAAGCTCCTTATCAAGAACACTTTGAACGCTGGAAGCTGAATGCTGAGAAAACCCTCTTTTACGGTTCTGTAAATTTGCAGCAGTCTGAGAGTCTCTTTGCCTATTACGAACCAATTTATAGGGTTATCATTCAGGGAAATCTCAATCAAATCGTAGAAGAGTTAAATCTCTTGGAGAAGGTAGTTCTTGAAAATACACCGCGTGTTCCGATTACCAAACAGCTTTTTATCCAGTTTGTCATGGATGTTTTCCACTTGTTTGAACATCTAAAAGCTGATGATATGACGGATATTGTCAAAACCATTCATGCTATTCAATCCTTCGATGAATTGGTTTCTTATATCAAGGAAACTCTGACCAGCTTTTTCGGTCAATACCGTATGAATGAAAATGTGGTCAGTGTGTTGGAAGTCATTGGTCGTGATTACCAAAAAGAGCTTTCCCTCAAGGATATCAGTAAGGCCCTCTTTATCAATCCTGTCTATCTAGGGCAGTTGATTAAGCGAGAAACCGATTCGACCTTTACAGAGTTACTAAACAAACAACGTATTAAGGCTGCCCAGCAGCTCTTGCTTTCAACCAGTGACAGTATCGAAGATATTTGTTATGCTGTTGGTTACAGTAACCTTGGATATTTCTATAAAGTGTTCCGAAAATTGTGCGGAAAATCGCCAAAAGCCTACCGAAAACAGGTAGAAACGATACTGTAAGATTTGTATTCCTTTACAAAATGTGCTATAATAAAAATAATATTATTAGGAGGTTCTATCATGAAAAAGAAACCGATTTATCTATGGGTCTTGCTAATCTTGTCTGCCCTTATTTCAGCTATGTCTCTGTTTGGAATGTTGAGTCCCTTACCTAGCAAAGAAGCCCTTCGTGCTGCTCAGAAACAAGTTGCAGGGGTCAGTGCTCAGCAATTAGAAGACCAGCTTAATTACAACTATGGAGTAGCAGAAGCGTATCATTCTATTTTTAATATGGCCCTGATTGTGCTATCTGTTATTTTAGTGGTCGTAGCGATTGTCTTCCTTATTCGTAAGAATTTACAATATGCAAACTATACTTACGTTGGCTATGTTTTGTTAGCTATTATCGGTTCGATTTATGGCTATGTTGGTTTACAGGACGCTGTGCAGTTGGTTCAAGATGAAAGCATGCGTTTGACAATGAGTATTGGTTCAAAAGCTGTTAGCATTTTCTATATCGTCATCAATGTTCTCTTCCTAGCCCTTGTCTTCTATAAGATGTGGCGACAACAGAAAGCCTTGGCAGAAGAAGAGGAAGCAGAAAATCTTGCCTAAGTATTGACAAAAAAGAACTATCAAGATACAATCTTGGTAGTTCTTTTTCGATTAAAAATAAAATCATGGAGGAAAATATGAAGACAATTTCTTTAGTTTATATTAGTTTGAGTGGCAACACTGAAAGTTTTGTGACGCGCTTGAAAGACTATCTCTTGTCCCAGTACAAAGGGATTGAGGTTCAAAAGATTCATATCAAGGATTTGGTCAAGGAAGGTCACGATTTCTATGAAATGGACCATCCCTATGTCGCTTTTTTGCCGACCTACCTCGAAGGTGGGAATGGCGTTGATAACGGAGATGTCGAGATCTTGACGACACCCGTTGGGGATTTTATCGCCTATGGTGACAATGCTAGTAAGTGTTTTGGCGTAGTTGGTTCAGGAAATCGTAACTTTAATAACCAATACTGCCTGACAGCTAAGCAATACAGTCAACGTTTTGGTTTCCCTGTCTTGGCTGACTTTGAAATGCGAGGCATGCTGGAAGATATCAAACATGTCGCAGCTATTATCGCAGATTTGTATGAGTTGGAAAAGGAGAATTAAAGTCAATATAAGAGGCACTTGGGATTTTTCAACTGTTTTTTGAGTATAAACAGTCTTTGAGAATGTAAAAAAGCATAAGCTCAGGTATTCAAAACCTTGTTCTTATGCTTTTTATCATAGAAATATTTGCTGCATTTTCTCTTGAAATGAAACCTTATACTCAATGAAAATCAAAGAGCAAACTAGGAAACTAGCCGCAGGCTGTACTTGAGTACGGCAAGGCGACGTTGACGTGGTTTGAATTTGATTTGCGAAGAGTATTATCTTCATCTCGCGCTTGTCCCTTACCCTGCTTTTCCGATTGCGAGTGCATAGATAAAGAAGATGGCGAAGCCAAAGAGGAAAATCAATCCTGCAATAGCAAGGTGTTTGAGCCAAGAAGGAAGATGTTTGTTTTCACGCGTTACCAAGGCGTAGTTTAAAAGAGCGAAGAATGGTGTTGTCAGGAAAGAACCAATCATGGCAAAGCGGAGCATGGTTGAAACCTGACCAGCGAAGAACTTGATAATGACGATACCGATGATAGCAGTGATGGTCATCCAGATGTTCAAAGATTTACGATTGTCTTCTTTTTGACTGATTAGCAGTCGGAGAGATTCCTGATTGACGCGAGAATAGCCATCGATAACAGTGATAACTGTTCCAAAGATACACAGGAAGGCAATAAAGGTAATCAAGTAACGGGACCATTCGCCAAGAACAGAGGCATACATGCCCACGAATTGAGAGATGTATTTGGCTGAAGCAGCTTCAACTGCTTGCCCTGTAGGATATTGAATCAATGCTCCCAGTGCTACAAAGAACACAGCTAGGATGGCTGTTCCAATGTAACCAACGTTAAAGTCAAATAGAGCGTCCTCTGTGTTAAAGTTGACGGTCTTTTTCTTTTCAGCAGACCAAAGTGAATTGATAGCTGAAATTTCAATAGGAGCCGGCATCCATCCTAGGAGGGAGACGATGAAGGGCAGAGCTGCCATTTGCCAAGGTGTCTTCTCGACAAAATCAGAACTGTATTCGGGATGCTTGACCGCCGCAATGATAACTGCAAGAACAGTCGCAATGGTCAAAGCAGACATAATCCATTTGACCATGCCGTCTAAAAGTTTGTAGCCTCCAAAGAGTAGCATAGCCCAAATGATTGCAACGAGAATGAGGGACCACTGAGTAATGCTAAGTCCAATCATTGGGAAGGCACTGGCGATGATAGCTGAGCACAGAATGGCAACACCAGCCGTGTTGACCATAGCCGAAAAGACATTTAGGATAAAGAAAATCCAGAGATAGAGTTTTCCTTTTTCGGCATAACCTTCAACCAAAGTCTTTCCAGTATCAGCTGTGTATTCAGCACCAAAACGGAAAAATGGATATTTAAAGACATTGGCTAAGATGACCAAGAGAAGTAGAGACCAACCGTAAGAACCGCCAGCTTGAGTGGAAGATACAATGTGGGAACCTCCAACAGCGGCAGTTGCCATTAGGATTCCAGGTCCCATTGCTTTTAGCTTGCTTGCCCAGGTTGATTGATTTAAGGAAATAGCTTGCGACATGATAAATACTCCTTTTTGAATTTTCAGAATAATCTGGATATGTAACCTATATTCTACAAAAAATTTTGGAAAAATGCAAGAATGTTTTGAAAAAAGATAGAAAATTACAGAAAATTTACAAAGAAGATCTGAAAATAACTGCTATGATAGTAATACTCTTCGAAAATCTCTTCAAACCACGTCAGCGTCGCCTTACCGTAGGTATGGTTACTGACTTCGTCAGTTCTATCCACAACCTCAAAACAGTGTTTTGAGCAACCTGCGGCTAGCTTCCTAGTTTGCTCTTTGATTTTCATTGAGTATAAGGTGCAGTAGGATAAAGAAAAACCGAGAAGTTTCTTTCTCGGATTTGCTTATTATGGGTTTCTTACTTTCTATGCTCCAAGAGTTGATTGATATGGTCCACTTTTTTAGCTTCTTTTTTATAAAGAATAGCCCAAATGATGAGGTAGACAATCGCAAACTCGATAATGAGCTGGAGATAGAAGAACCAGTGGAAAGGGAACCAACCTGCCAGAGTTGCCAGTGGGACAAAGCCAGCCAGCATGAGGAAGAAATGAGTCAGAGTGGCACGAAGCATGCTCCAGTCACGGCTGAATAATCGTTTACCAAAGTTGAAGAGAATACCGATGGCTGCCCAGATAAGAGTACAGTAGAGCAAGACCAGGGCACCGTGAACCTGATGCTGAGCCATCACTTGGCCGATGAGAGAGTAGGGACTTAACGGGGCGTAGGTATTTGGTGCATAAATGAGTGAAAAGATGATAGAGAGGATGAGGCCGATGAGGACACCAATAGATGCGTCGTGGAAGATTTGTTTTTTCATAGTTCTAATTTCTCCTTGATGGTTTTTAGGTAACGGCGTGAAGAGTAGGTGAAGCTTTCGTTTTTTAGAAAGATTTCCACCAGACCGTTGGGCGTGAGCTTGAGATGAGAGATAGAGTCGATATTGATGATTTCTGATTGGGAAATTTGGATAAAATTGGTTGGTAAGAGTTCAAGAACTTGATAGAGTCGAAAATCAATGCTGTAGGTCTGACTCGCCGTTTCTGCCAGAACCTTCCGATTTTCGATATAGAAGCGCTGAATCTTGCCAATCTCAATTAGATAGACCTGATCTTCGATTTTCCCTTTGATTTTTTCTCTTTGGCCCAGATTTTCTGCAAATTTGATAACTTTTTGGACTTTCTCGGTTTCTTGAGGTGCTTGGACAATCAGTTTTTCCTCCTCGTAAGACTCGCTAATCTGTAGTTCTACTTTCATAAATTTCTCTCCTTGTCTTTCATACAAAATTGTGATCACTTCTTGTACACCTTTATTAAACACTATTTTACGACACCTGGCAAGGGACTTTGTCTATGTGGAGGGATTTGGATCCTATGTGGTGCTTGCTTTTCTGTCCTATCTGAAATATGGTATAATAGCACTAATCAATTTCTAGGAAAACAGATACAGAAAGGGGCTGAAAAATGTCTCATATTATTGAATTGCCAGAGGTGCTGGCAAACCAGATCGCAGCTGGAGAGGTTATCGAGCGTCCAGCTAGCGTTGTTAAGGAGCTGGTAGAAAACGCCATTGACGCGGGCTCTAGTCAGATTATCATTGAGATTGAGGAAGCTGGTCTCAAGAAGATTCAAATCACAGATAATGGTCATGGAATTGCCCACGATGAGGTGGAATTGGCCCTGCGTCGTCATGCGACCAGTAAGATAAAAAATCAAGCAGATCTCTTTCGGATTCGGACGCTTGGTTTTCGTGGTGAAGCTCTGCCTTCTATCGCATCTGTCAGTGTACTGACTCTGTCGACGGCGGTGGATGGTGCGAGTCATGGGACTAAGCTAGTCGCACGTGGGGGAGAAGTAGAAGAAGTCATCCCAGCGACTAGTCCTGTGGGAACCAAGGTTTGTGTGGAGGATCTCTTTTTCAACACTCCTGCCCGTCTCAAGTATATGAAGAGCCAGCAAGCGGAGTTGTCTCATATCATTGATATTGTCAACCGTCTGGGCTTGGCCCATCCTGAGATTTCTTTTAGCTTGATTAGTGATGGCAAGGAAATGACGCGGACAGCAGGGACTGGTCAACTGCGCCAAGCAATCGCAGGGATTTACGGTTTGGCGAGTGCCAAGAAGATGATTGAAATTGAGAACTCTGACCTAGATTTCGAAATTTCAGGTTTTGTGTCCTTACCTGAGTTGACTCGGGCTAACCGCAATTATATCAGCCTCTTCATCAATGGCCGTTATATCAAGAACTTCCTGCTCAATCGTGCTATTTTGGATGGTTTCGGAAGCAAGCTTATGGTTGGACGTTTTCCACTGGCTGTCATTCACATCCATATCGACCCTTATCTAGCGGATGTCAATGTGCATCCAACTAAGCAAGAGGTGCGGATTTCCAAGGAAAAAGAACTGATGACTCTGGTTTCAGAAGCTATTGCAAATAGTCTCAAGGAACAAACCTTGATTCCAGATGCCTTGGAAAATCTTGCCAAATCGACCGTGCGCAATCGTGAGAAGGTGGAGCAAACTATTCTCCCACTCAAAGAAAATACGCTCTACTATGAGAAAACAGAGCCGATAAGATCCAGTCAAGCTGAGGTGGCTGATTATCAGGTGAATCTGAATGAAGAGAAACAGGACTTAACCCTGTTTGCCAAGGAAACCTTGGACCGATTGACCAAGCCAGCAAAACTGCATTTTGCAGAGAGAAAACCTGCTAACTACGACCAATTAGACCATCCAGAGCTAGACTTAGCAAGTCTTGATAAGGCCTATGACAAGCTGGAGCGAGAAGAATCATCAAGCTTCCCAGAATTGGAATTTTTCGGACAAATGCATGGAACCTATCTCTTTGCACAGGGACGAGATGGGCTCTACATCATAGACCAACACGCGGCTCAGGAACGGGTCAAGTACGAGGAGTACCGTGAAAGCATTGGTGATGTTGACCAGAGCCAGCAGCAACTCCTAGTGCCCTATATCTTTGAATTTCCAGCGGATGATGCCCTGCGTCTCAAGGAAAGAATGGCACTTTTAGAGGAAGTGGGCGTCTTTCTAGCAGAGTACGGGGAAAATCAATTTATTCTACGTGAACATCCTATTTGGATGGCAGAAGAAGAGATTGAATCTGGTATCTATGAAATGTGCGATATGCTCCTTTTGACCAAGGAAGTTTCTATCAAGAAATACCGGGCAGAGCTGGCTATTATGATGTCCTGCAAGCGGTCTATCAAGGCCAACCATCGTATTGATGATCATTCAGCTAGACAGCTCCTCTATCAACTTTCTAAGTGTGACAATCCCTACAACTGTCCCCACGGACGTCCTGTTTTGGTGCATTTTACCAAGTCAGATATGGAAAAGATGTTCCGACGTATTCAGGAAAATCACACCAGTCTCCGTGAGTTGGGGAAATATTAAACTAAAAGGAAAACTATGTACGAATATTTAAAAGGAATCATTACCAAAATTACTGCCAAATACATTGTTCTTGAAACCAATGGTATTGGTTATATCCTGCATGTGGCCAATCCTTATGCCTATTCAGGTCAGGTTAATCAGGAGGATCAGATTTATGTGCATCAGGTTGTGCGTGAGGACGCCCATTTGCTTTATGGATTTCGCTCAGAGGATGAGAAAAAGCTCTTTCTTAGTCTGATTTCGGTATCTGGGATTGGTCCTGTATCAGCTCTTGCTATTATCGCTGCTGATGACAATGCTGGCTTGGTTCAAGCCATCGAAACCAAGAACATCACCTACTTGACCAAGTTTCCTAAAATTGGTAAGAAAACAGCCCAGCAGATGGTGCTAGACTTGGAAGGCAAGGTAGTAGTTGCAGGAGATGACCTTCCTGTCAAGGTGGCAGTGCAAGCTAGCGCTGAAAACCAAGAATTGGAAGAAGCTATGGAGGCCATGTTGGCTCTGGGCTACAAGGCAACAGAGCTCAAGAAAATCAAGAAATTCTTTGAAGGAACGACAGATACAGCAGAGAACTATATCAAGTCGGCCCTTAAAATGTTGGTCAAATAGGAGTAGAGCATGACAAAACGTTGTTCGTGGGTCAAGATGACCAATCCGCTCTACATCGACTATCATGATGAGGAGTGGGGGCAACCCCTCCATGATGACCAAGCATTGTTTGAGTTGTTGTGCATGGAAACTTATCAGGCAGGCCTGTCTTGGGAAACGGTACTCAACAAACGCCAAGCTTTCCGAGAAGCCTTTCATGGCTATCAAATTCAAGCAGTCGCAGAGATGACCGATACCGAATTGGAAGACTTGCTGGAGAATCCAGCCATCATCCGAAATAGAGCCAAGATTTTTGCTACACGCGCTAACGCCCAAGCCTTTCTACGACTACAGGAAGAATATGGCTCTTTTGATGCCTATCTTTGGTCTTTTGTTGAGGGGAAAACGATTGTTAACGATGTTCCCGATTACCGCCAAGCCCCTGCTAAAACACCCTTGTCTGAGAAATTAGCCAAAAATCTCAAAAAACGAGGCTTCAAGTTCACAGGCCCAGTCGCCGTCTTGTCTTTTCTACAGGCTGCAGGGTTAGTTGATGACCACGAGAATGATTGTGCGTGGAAAAGCGGTCACTAGCATATCTGAGAATATAGAAAAAAGCTGAGAAATTTTTCCCAGCTTTTTATATATACTATTAGATTTGTTAGAGTGAAGTCAAAAAAGTGATTCCACCTAAAATAACACCAGCTGAATTTGGAATGATTAGTATCCAATCCTTCTTAGGTTCCTTTGTCCATCCATAAATAACCCAGATTAAGCAAGATATAGCAGCTGATAAAGGTTGAAATGGTTGAGCTTTATTTCCCTGTAAATTAGCGATAATTTGAGGTATGTAGGCAATAAATACTATAATTCCAATAAAGGCACCAATAGAACCTACGATTCGATTAATTTTTTGTTTTGTCATATACACCTCCTTCAAAAGGATAACATAGAAATTAGCGAAATGCAATAAATTCAGATACAAATTGTAACGAAAACGAATACAAAAGCACAAAAATAGAGAAACTATTTATTTTTTGTTATAGTCAAAGCGAATGACTTGCTCCTGTGCATCTACATGGGCATGGATCCCAAAGGGGACAATTGCTCTTGGAGTTGCGTGGCCGACATTCAGATTATAGAGAATCGGGATATTGCTGTCAATAATATCCAATAGTGCCTCTTTATAGTCGTCATAGAAAGTTTCATCCATAGGTTTTCCGACCAAGAGTCCACTGATTACCTCGAATATACCATTGTCCTTTAAAGTCCGTAACATCTTTTTGAAGTCTTCTGGCTCAGGCTTTTCTTCGCTTGTTTCGAGCAAGAGGATTTTTCCTTCCCAGTCTGACAAGTCAGGGAAAAGTTTGTATTTTTGGCAGAGCTCCGTGCTGTCTGCGTATCGAGAGTTGTCAAAGATATCGTAGAGAGATTCGAGGCAACCACCGAGGATTTCCCCTTCGAATTGGGCATTTCCTTGCAACAAGTCAAAACCAGTGTTTGCATGACTGACACGATGTGTCCCCAGAGCCTGAGGACTAAAATCAGTTCGTTCCTCATACCAAACATTGCTAGGGCGGATTTCTGAGATTCTTCCCGTCTCAATCAATTCTTTGAAGTAGTGAAGGCTATAGGCTAGCATTTCTTTGTCTAGTTCACAAATGTCTGCTAAAAAGGATTGACCATAAAAAGTTTTGATTCCTAGTTTATGCAACATGAGGTGGTTCATGGTTGTATCCGAGAAGCCAAGAAATATTTTTTGTTTGATAACCTTTTGGAGTTGGTCATTTTTAAAAAGATAAGGTAGCAAGCGATAGGTATCGTCCCCACCGATGGCGCATAGGATTATGTCGATGCTATCATCAGAAAAGGCCTGCATCAAATCCTCTGCACGCGCTTCAGGATGATCCTTGATAAAGTCTAAGCCTTTTAACGAATGGGGCAAAAAGATAGGATTGAGTCCCAGATCCTTGAGACGTTGGACACCTAAGTCTACTTCGTGTTTGACAAAGTCCTCTCCGATAATGCCACTAGACAAACTAACAATACCAATAGTAGAAATCATATTTTATCCTCCTAGAAATAGATTGAGCCTATTTTATCACAAAAGATTAGATAGAGCTATGTGGGATTTCAGAAGAATACTTTTAATACTCTTCGAAAATCTCTTCAAACCACGTCAGTTTTATCTTTAACCTTAAAGCTGTGCTTTGAGCAACCTGCAGCTAGCTTCCTAGTTTGCTCTTTGATTTTCATTGAGTATAATTCAAAAAAGTAAGTGAAAAAGCAACCGCACCTGCAGTTGCTTTTATCATTCTTCTTAATAGCGTGTTGGTCCTGCACTTGCGCTACGGATATTCAAGCGTTTCTTGAGATAGAAGCGAAGGGCTAGGAGGACTGCTCCGATAATAGCCAGGGGCAATGGAGCAAGTACTGGGTTAAGGCTAACTGGTAGGAAGCTTGTTGCAAAGAAGACAAGCAACCAAAGGAACATAGATGCTAGGATAACTAGTACAGATTTCCAGAAAGGTGGACGTTGACTGCGGTCCATATCTGGTCCATAGTATTGGTAAACAAAGTAGTACATCAAGTAGAAGGCAAATCCACCAACCAGTCCAACTAATAGGAGGGTAATCAAACCGTAACCGATAGCCTGATCTGCTGAGAAGAAGGTTGTGAGGGCGCTGACGAGGGCAAAGAGGCTAGTGATGAAAAGAGCTGAGTCCATAATCATCAGTTTTGGATCATCATTTTCTTTTGGATGCTCTTTTTCATATTGCTCCTTAACAGTGAAGCTATGAGCCCAGTGAGTTGGTGCACCATAGAGGGAACGAGCAGTAGTGCCTTTGGCTTGCTCTTCAAGGATTTGGGGAATAACTTCCTCAAAAATAGTCTTGATTTCAGCGTCTGTTTTCCCATCTTTGATGAATTGTTGGGTAGCGATGTGGACAAACTCTTGGTTTTTCTTAGTTAATTTTTGTAGATCAATCTGAGACATAGGAACTCCTCTTAGAACCATTTTTTATGGATGAGATAGAGAGTGAGCGAGACACTCATAGCAAAGGCGATAAAGACGATTAGCCAGAAGGCATTTGGCTCGCCGTTTAGGGGGATTTCATTATCCTTAAAGTTCATCCCGTAGGCAGAAAAGACCATGGTTGGGATGGACATGACGATGGTCACAAGGGCCAGGGTTTTCATGATGTTGTTCTGGTTGTTGGAAATGATAGAGGCGAAGGTCTCTGTCATAGAGTGCAAGACGTTTCCATAAATATCTGCCATCTCGATGGCCTGTTGGGTTTCAATCAGGGTGTCTTCAAGCAGGTCTTCGTCCTCAAGGTATTTCTTGATATTGCTGGTTGAGCTGGTCAATTTCTTAATCACGCGCTCATTTGTTTTGAGGGAGGCCTTGAAATAGACGATGGTTTTTTCCAATTCCATGAGCTCAATCAATTCTTCATTGCGAGTTGATTGATGCAGTTGACTTTCGATTTGTTCACTCTTACGGTCAATCGAACGAAGGGCTGTTAGGTAAAGCTCTGCATTGCGATAAAGAATCTGAAAGATAAAACGCGAACGCATGAAGGTATAGAAATTACGCAAACGACGGTTGATAAAGACATCAAGGACTGGTAATGGTTCCAAACACGTAGTGATAATGGTTTCCTCAGTGATGATAATACCAAGCGGGATGGTGACGTAGTAGGTGCGGTTATTTCTTTCTTCTGTGACCGGCACGTCTACGATAATCAGGGTGTACTCGTCTTCAATGGTAATACGAGACATTTCTTCCGCATCGAGCGGTGCTCGAAGGTCCGCAATATCAATATCGAAGGCGTTAGCGATTTCGAGTGATTCATTTTGAGTCGGATTGACGAGATTGATCCAAGTACCCGGTTCAAGCGTATCGATCTCTTTAAATTCAGTTGTTGTAGAGAGAAAAACTTGTTTCATATCCCTTATCCTTTCTCATTTTTCAGATTTTTTCACACCGTACTATTATACTACAAATTCAGCCTTTTGGGTAATAGAATCTCACTTTTTTTGGTATAATGGTAAGCAATAATGGACTAGAAAGAACAAAGATGCAAGATAAAATTGTCATTCATGGGGCGCGTGCCCATAATTTAAAAAATATTGATGTGGAGATTCCGCGAGACAAGTTGGTTGTCGTGACCGGCTTGTCAGGTTCAGGGAAATCCAGTCTGGCTTTTGATACCCTCTATGCAGAGGGACAACGCCGCTATGTGGAGAGTTTGTCAGCCTACGCTCGTCAGTTCTTAGGAAATATGGAAAAACCAGATGTAGATGCCATTGATGGTCTCAGCCCAGCTATTTCCATCGACCAGAAAACGACTAGCAAAAACCCTCGCTCGACGGTGGGAACCACGACTGAAATCAATGACTATCTGCGTCTCCTCTACGCGCGTGTGGGGACGCCTTACTGTATCAACGGGCATGGAGCTATCAAGGCTTCTTCTGTGGAGCAAATCGTGGATAAGGTTTTAGAATTGCCAGAACGCCAGCGCCTGCAAATCTTAGCCCCAGTCATCCGTAAGAAAAAAGGACAGCACAAGAGCGTTGTTGAAAAGATTCAGAAAGATGGTTATGTCCGTGTCCGCGTGGATGGGGAAGTCTATGATGTGACCGAAGTGCCAGACTTGTCTAAGAGCAAACAACACAATATTGATGTCGTGGTTGACCGTATCGTTATCAAGGAGGGCATTCGTAGTCGTCTCTTTGATTCCGTTGAGGCTGCCCTTCGTATCGCAGAAGGATATGTCATTATCGACACTATGGACGACTCTGAGTTGCTCTTCTCTGAGCATTATGCCTGTCCAGTTTGTGGCTTTACTGTTCCAGAGTTAGAGCCACGTCTCTTCTCCTTCAATGCTCCTTTTGGTTCTTGTAGTGAGTGTGATGGTTTGGGTATTAAGCTGGAGGTGGATATCGACCTAGTAGTGCCAGATGCCAGCAAAACGCTACGTGAGGGGGCGCTAGCACCTTGGAATCCTATCTCATCCAACTACTATCCAAATATGCTAGAGCAGGCTATGACAGCTTTTGGAGTGGATATGGATAAGCCTTTTGAGAACTTGTCAGAAGAGGATAAGAACTTGATTCTCTATGGGTCAGATGGCAAGGAATTCCATTTCCACTATGAGAATGAATTTGGTGGAGTGCGCGATATTGACATTCCTTTTGAGGGAGTTGTCAATAATATCAAACGTCGCTATCACGAGACAAACAGCGATTACACGCGCACCCAGATGCGCCTTTACATGAATGAGCTGACCTGCGGAACTTGTCGTGGTTACCGTCTTAATGATCAGGCCTTGTCTGTCCGTGTTGGTGGCCAGCAAGGGCCACATATCGGAGAAATCTCAGACTTGTCTATCGCAGACCACTTGGACTTGGTGAGCCAGCTGACCTTATCTGAAAATGAAGCCATCATCGCCCGTCCCATTCTCAAGGAAATCAAGGACCGCTTGACCTTCCTGAATAACGTGGGTCTCAACTATCTGACCCTATCTCGTTCAGCAGGAACCCTTTCAGGTGGGGAAAGTCAGCGCATTCGCTTGGCGACCCAGATTGGTTCCAACTTATCAGGTGTCCTTTATATCCTGGATGAGCCGTCAATCGGTCTCCACCAGAGGGACAATGACCGTCTGATTGCTAGTCTCAAAAAGATGCGCGACTTGGGTAATACACTCATTGTGGTGGAACACGACGAAGATACCATGCGTGAGGCGGATTATCTGATTGACGTTGGTCCCGGTGCCGGTGTTTTTGGTGGGGAGATTGTTGCTGCAGGTACTCCCAAGCAAGTGGCTCGCAACAGCAAGTCTATCACAGGTCAGTACTTGTCAGGCAAACGTGCCATTCCAGTGCCAGACGAGCGCCGTACCGGAAATGGTCGTTTTATCGAAGTGACAGGAGCGCGTGAGAACAACCTGCAAAATGTCACAGCTCGCTTCCCACTAGGAAAATTCATCGCAGTGACAGGGGTATCGGGTTCAGGGAAATCGACCTTAATCAACAGCATCCTCAAAAAAGCTATTGCCCAGAAGCTCAACCGTAATTCAGACAAGCCTGGTAAATTCAAGACCATCACAGGGATTGAGCATGTAGACCGCTTGATTGACATTGACCAGAGTCCAATTGGACGGACGCCGAGGTCCAACCCGGCTACCTATACAGGAGTTTTTGACGATATACGTGACCTCTTTGCCCAGACAAATGAAGCTAAGATTCGAGGCTACAAGAAGGGTCGTTTCAGTTTCAACGTCAAGGGTGGTCGCTGTGAAGCCTGCTCAGGTGACGGGATTATCAAGATTGAGATGCACTTCTTGCCAGATGTTTATGTAGCTTGTGAAGTCTGCCACGGAACCCGCTACAACAGTGAAACCCTAGAAGTCCACTACAAGGAAAAGAATATCTCGCAGGTCTTGGATATGACCGTCAACGATGCGGTAGAATTCTTCCAACACATTCCAAAGATTCAACGCAAACTTCAGACCATCAAGGATGTAGGGCTAGGCTATGTGACGCTCGGGCAACCAGCTACCACACTTTCTGGAGGAGAAGCCCAGCGTATGAAGCTGGCTAGTGAACTCCACAAACGATCGACAGGAAAATCTTTCTACATTCTGGATGAGCCGACGACAGGTCTTCATACCGAGGATATCGCTCGCTTGCTCAAGGTTTTAGCTCGCTTTGTAGACGATGGCAATACAGTCCTCGTCATTGAGCACAATTTAGACGTTATCAAGACAGCAGACCATATTATTGACTTGGGACCTGAAGGTGGTGTCGGTGGTGGAACCATCATCGCAACAGGAACTCCAGAAGAAGTAGCTGCTAATCAAGCCAGCTACACAGGACAGTATTTGAAAGGAAAATTACATCATGAATAAACGCGTACAAGCATTTCTAGATAAAATGCAAGAAAAAGAACTAGATGGTATCATCATCAATAACCTTAAAAACGTCTATTATTTGACTGGTTTTTGGGGCTCAAACGGAACAGTCTTTATCAGCCGTGACCGTCAGGTCTTGGTGACAGACTCTCGCTATATCATTGCAGCCAAGCAAGAAACCAGTGGCTTTGAGATTGTAGCTGACCGCGATGAATTAGCTGTCATTGCAGGAATTGTTAAAGATATGGGCTTGTCTCGAATTGGTTTTGAAGATGAGATTTCAGTCTCTTATTACCACCGTATGCAGTCAACCTTTGAAGGAATTGACTTGCTTCCACAGACTCAGTTTGTTGAAGGTCTTCGAATGATTAAGGATGAGGCGGAGATTGCAGCGATTCGCAAGGCTTGTTCTATCTCAGACCAAGCTTTCCGCGATGCGCTTGACTTTATTAAGCCAGGAAAGACTGAAATTGAGATTGCTAACTTCCTTGACTTCCGCATGCGTGAGTTGGGAGCATCTGGCTTGTCTTTTGACACCATTCTAGCTAGCGGTATCAATTCTTCTAAACCCCATGCCCATCCTATGCACAAACCAGTGGAGCTAGGAGAAGCTATTACTATGGACTTCGGTTGCCTCTACGACCACTATGTCAGTGATATGACACGGACTATCTATCTGGGGCATGTCAGCGACGAGCAAGCAGAGATTTACAATACGGTTCTCAAAGCCAACCAAGCCTTGATTGATCAGGCTAAGGCAGGCTTAGGTTTCCGTGACTTTGACAAAATCCCTCGTGATATTATCATTGAGGAAGGTTATGGCGACTACTTTACTCACGGTATCGGACACGGTATTGGACTGGATATCCATGAGGAACCCTACTTTAGCCAGATTTCCACAGAAACTATTAAGGCGGGTATGGCCTTGACAGATGAACCTGGTATCTATATCGAAGGCAAATATGGTGTTCGTATCGAGGATGATATTCTGATTACAGAGACAGGTTGTGAATTGTTGACCCTAGCTCCAAAAGAGTTGATAGTTATTTAAGAGTTAAACAACTCAAATGATTGACTTTTAAATTTTAAAGGTTTATACTGAAAGACGAAAACGGTAGGTGAGGCTACCATAGGGATACGGATGACTACCGCAAAGCAGTGGAGACACTACTCGTTGGTCAACAGTCCTGGTCGCGAAGGCCAAGACTAAGCTCATTACATTGCCCTATGGAGTTAAAGCTTGAACGAAAAACAGATAATTAGTTTTTTAATCCTGCCATTTTATGGTGGGATTTTCTACTGTTTAAATCAAAGAAAGGAGATAGACGATGCAAATTGACGATCATCCGGAACCGCACATACACAGCCAATCGCTGATTTGTGTCGTTCTGCCCTTATAAAGTGATTGGTCTCTGTGTATGAAACACATCATTCATACAGATAGGAGAAACCAATGAAAACTACAAAAGAAAGATTAGCAACAGCTATTCATACATCTTTAAACGAAACTCTATCTTTTTATAAGACAAGTCTAACAGGCTTGACTGAGGAGCAGGTGGAGAAAAATCGTGACCTATATGGCGAAAATACCATCACAAAGGGTCAAGAAGACAGTATCCTCAAAAAGATTTACGAATCCATTATCAATCCTTTTACGATCATCTTGCTGGTCATCGCCGTGATTTCCTTGGTGACCAATGTCTGGTTGGCAAAACCAGGTCAAGAAGATCCGACAACTTCTATTATCATCGTTGTCCTAGTCCTCATTTCTGGTGGCATACGCTTTGTCCAAGAACTCCGTAGTGATAAGGCTGCGACCAATCTATCAAAAATGATTGTCAACACAGCGACTGTCATTCGTCAAGGAGAAATCCAAGAAGTACCTATCGATGATTTGGTAGTGGGTGACGTGGTTAAATTAAGCGCTGGAGACATGATTCCAGCAGATCTTCTTTTATTTGAGTCGCGCGATTTCTTTGTACAACAGTCGGGCTTGACTGGTGAAAGTGAATCGGTTGAAAAATTGGCCTTGACCAAGGCAACAGTTCAACAATCTGATAGTCTGCTAGAAGCAGAAGCGCTCGCCTTTATGGGAACCAATGTCTTGTCTGGTAGTGCCAAGGCCGTGGTTTTAGCAGTTGGTGATGATACCATGATGGGGGCCATTGAGCAGACTCTAAACACCTATGATGAGCCCACTTCGTTTGAACGGGAGATGAATAGTATTTCTTGGCTCTTGATTCGCTTGATGTTGGTTATGGTTCCCATCGTTTTCTTGTCCAATGGTTTAACAGATGGTGACTGGCTGGAAGCTGGCGTATTTGCTTTGAGTGTTGGTGTTGGATTGACACCTGAGATGCTTCCTATGATTATCACGGCCAGTCTAGCAAAAGGCTCCATCATTATGGCCAAGGAAAAAGTGGTTATCAAGAAACTCAATGCTATACAGGACTTAGGGGCGATTGATATTTTGTGTACAGATAAGACAGGAACTCTAACCCAAGACGAAATTGTCCTTGAATATCCCTTGGACATCCACGGACGCTTGGATTTGACCGTCTTGAGACGAGCTTATCTCAATTCTTATTTTCAAACGGGCTTGAAAAATTTGATGGACAGAGCCATCATCAAACGGACTGAAAAGGAAGCAAAAGAACACGCCCTCTTGCAAAATCTGGCTCAAACTTTTCAAAAAATAGATGAATTGCCCTTTGATTTTGAACGCAGACGGATGAGTGTCATCGTTAAGGATGAACACGAAGTGGTTAGTTTGGTAACCAAGGGTGCCCTAGAGGAAATGTTGACGATTTCCAGTTATGCGGAATATCAAGGAGTGATTACTCCCTTGACAGATGCTATTAGAGAAGAAATTTTAGCAGAAGTCAGACAACTAAATCAACAAGGTTTGCGTGTCTTGGGAGTGGCCTATAAGTCAGGTTTGAGGGAAGGCCATGCCTATACAGTTGATGATGAAGGGGATATGATTCTAACTGGTTATTTAGCCTTCCTAGATCCTCCTAAACCATCTGCAGCACCAGCAATTAAGGCTCTGTTAGAACATGGAGTTCAAACAAAGATTTTGACGGGAGACAACGAAAAAGTTACCCAAGCAGTCTGTGAAAAGGTTGGTTTGGATATCAATCAGATGCTGTTGGGATCTGAAATTGATCAGATGAGTGATCAAGAATTGGCCCAAGCCGTAGAGGAGGTAACAGTCTTTGCCAAACTTTCTCCTGACCAAAAAGCGAGGATTATTTTGCAATTTAAGGCCAATGGTCATGCTGTCGGTTATATGGGAGATGGGATCAATGATGCTCCTTCTATGAAAGTTGCAGATGTGGGGATTTCTGTTGATACAGCAGTAGATATTGCCAAAGAAACAGCTGATGTTATCCTACTTGATAAGGATCTCATGGTGCTTGAAAAAGGACTTGTTGAAGGTCGTAAGGTCTATGCCAATATGACTAAATATATCAAAATGACAGTGAGTTCTAATTTTGGAAATATCTTATCCCTATTGGTCTCTGGAATCTTTTTGCCATTTTTACCAATGGCACCAGTCCATTTGATTATCCTAAATCTAGTCTATGATTTGTCTTGTATTGCCTTACCTTTTGACAAGGTGGATAAAGATTTTTTGAGAAATCCGCATACCTGGGAAGCTAAGTCTATCACACGTTTCATGATTTGGATGGGACCTATCTCTTCTGCCTTTGATATTTTGACCTTTATTTTGCTCTATTTTATCATTGTACCCATGACAACAGGTCAAGTTTATGTTCATGGGGCAGAGTCGGCCGTAGGCTTTATTGTCTTGTTTCAGACAGGTTGGTTCATTGAATCCATGTGGTCACAGACCATGGTTATACATATGCTACGTTCAGCCAAAATTCCCTTTTTACAAAGTCGTCCAGCTTGGCTAGTCCTTGTGACAACCTTATTGGCTGCAGCCTTTGTGACCTTCCTTCCCTACAGTCCACTCGCAATCCTACTTCATCTAACTCCTTTAAAACCGATTTATTTCATCTTTTTACTTTTCATCATTATTTTGTATATGATTAGCGTGACAATTGTGAAAAAAATCTATATCAAGAAATATCAAGAATGGCTGTAAATTTCATTTTGTCAAGGAAAAAGTACGAAAATGACGAAAAAAGTCAAAAAAATTTAAAAATAGGTCGCAAGTCGGATGTTTTTTATGGTATAATAGACTAAACTGATAGTAACATGTAGCGAAAGGGGTAGGTACATGATTAAAATTTATACAGTCTCAAGTTGTACTAGCTGTAAAAAAGCAAAAACCTGGCTCAATGCCCACCAGTTAAGTTATAAAGAACAAAACCTTGGTAAAGAAGGAATTACGAGAGAAGAATTACTGGATATTCTAACCAAAACAGATAACGGAATAGCCAGCATCGTTTCGTCTAAAAATCGCTATGCCAAAGCCCTTGGAGTGGATATTGAAGATTTGAGTGTCAACGAAGTTCTCAATCTGATTATGGAAACACCGAGAATTTTAAAGAGCCCAATTCTTGTGGATGAAAAACGCCTGCAAGTTGGCTATAAGGAAGATGATATTCGTGCCTTCCTACCACGCTCTGTCCGTAATGTAGAAAATGCAGAAGCACGTTTGCGTGCAGCTCTATAAACATCAAGGCTGGGAGCAATTCCCAGTCTTATTCTATTTTAATTTCAAAAAGAAAGAAGAAAGAAATGAAAAAAATTGTTCTTGTTAGTCTAGCTTTCCTTTTTGTCCTGGTTGGTTGCGGACAGAAAAAAGAAACTGGACCATCTACAAAAACAGAAAAGGATACGCTTCAGTCGGCATTGCCAGTTATTGAAAATGCTGAGAAGAATACAGTTGTAACCAAGACTTTGGTTTTGCCGAAATCAGATGATGGTAGCCAGCAAACCCAAACCATTACTTATAAAGACAAAACTTTTTTGAGTCTAACTATCCAACAAAAACGTCCAGTCTCAGATGAGTTGAAGACTTATATTGACCAACATGGAGTGGAAGAAACTCAAAAAGCTCTTCTCGAGGCAGAGGAGAAGGATGAGGCCATCATAGAAGCTCGTAAATTAGCAGGATTTAAGCTTGAAACAAAACTATTGAGCGCAACAGAACTTCAAACAACGACTAGTTTTGATTTTCAAGTTCTGGATGTCAAGAAGGCTTCTCAGTTAGAATATTTGAAGAATATTGGCTTAGAAAATCTTTTGAAGAATGAACCAAGCAAATATATTTCAGACAGATTGGCAAATGGCGCGACAGAACAGTAGAAAATCCAAATAAATAGACTGCCTGAATTGTAGAACGTAAGGAATTATGCTATAATGGTACTATTCTAAGGAAAGAGGGTGTTAGAATGGGATTTACTGAAGAAACAGTACGTTTTAAATTGGACGATTCCAATAAAAAAGAAATTAGCGAAACTTTGACTGATGTCTATGCTTCGTTGAACGATAAGGGCTACAACCCAATTAACCAAATCGTAGGTTACGTATTGAGTGGAGACCCTGCCTACGTTCCTCGTTATAATAATGCACGAAATCAAATCCGTAAGTATGAGCGTGATGAAATCGTTGAGGAATTGGTCCGCTACTATCTTAAAGGGCAAGGAGTCGATCTATAACCTATGAGAATTATGGGATTGGACGTCGGTTCAAAAACGGTAGGGGTAGCCATTAGCGATCCGCTTGGTTTTACAGCTCAAGGACTTGAAATCATCCAAATCAACGAGGAGCAAGGCCAATTTGGTTTTGACCGCGTTAAGGAGTTGGTTGATACTTATAAGATGGAACGATTTGTAGTGGGCTTGCCTAAAAACATGAACAATACAAGTGGCCCGCGCGTGGAAGCTAGTCAAGCCTACGGAGCGAAGCTAGAAGAACTTTTTGGTTTACCAGTAGACTATCAAGATGAACGCTTGACAACAGTGGCTGCTGAGCGCATGTTGATTGAACAAGCAGATATCAGTCGCAATAAGCGTAAGAAAGTCATTGATAAGTTAGCAGCTCAGCTGATTTTACAAAATTATTTAGATAGAAAATTTTAATATAAAGGAGAGGCTATGTCACACGATCATAACCACGACCACGAAGAACGTGAACTCATCACACTAGTAGATGAGCAAGGAAATGAAACCTTGTTTGAAATCCTTTTGACGATTGATGGAAAAGAAGAATTTGGTAAAAACTATGTTCTTCTAGTACCAGTTAACGCAGAAGAAGACGAAGACGGACAAGTTGAAATCCAAGCTTACTCATTCATCGAAAACGAGGATGGAACAGAAGGCGAATTGCAACCAATCCCAGAAGACTCAGAAGACGAATGGAACATGATTGAAGAAGTCTTCAATAGTTTTATGGAGGAGTGATACAGTCTGGGAGACTGTATCAGCCCAACTCCTAGAAATTAGAAGAGTTGGAACATCCAGTGGATGTTTTTAGCCCAGTTCCTTTAAATAAGAGAGAACTGGTAAGTCCGGGGGATGTTTTTAGCCCTGCGCTAGAAATTAGAAACGCAGGCACATTTAGTGGATGTTTTACCCCACGTTAACTTCATAGTAGCTAGTTATTAGCTAACCAGGTGAGAGGTCGGGACGAAAATCCTGGCCTCGTTTTTGTTAGTTATGAGACTTTATTGAGGCAGTTGATTGAACCTGTAATTAAGGAGATATATATGTTTGAAGTAGAAGAATGGCTCCATAGTCGGATTGGTTTGAATTTTCGATCAGGTTTGGGCCGAATACAGCAAGCGGTGGATTTGTTAGGAAATCCTGAGCAGTCTTACCCTATTATCCACGTGACAGGGACTAATGGGAAAGGATCTACCATTGCTTTTATGAGGGAGTTATTTATGGGACATGGCAAAAAAGTCGCGACCTTTACTTCTCCTCATATCGTATCCATCAATGACCGAATCTGCATTAATGGGCAACCTATAGCAGACACAGACTTCATCCGTTTGGCCGAGCAGGTCAAGGAGATGGAGAAAACGCTTCTGCAAACCCATGATCAGTTGTCCTTTTTTGAATTGCTGACCTTGATTGCTTTTCTTTATTTTAGAGAGCAAGAGGTGGATTTGCTTCTACTAGAAGTGGGAATTGGTGGCTTACTTGACACAACCAATGTGGTAACTGGAGAGATTGCTGTCATCACCTCCATCGGATTTGATCATCAGGAGACTCTGGGTGACAGTATAGCAGCAATTGCAGAGCAGAAAGCTGGTATTTTCAAGGCTGGTAAGAAGGCAGTGATTGCGAAATTGGCTCCAGAAGCTAGGCTTGTCTGTCAGAAAAAAGCAGACTCTTTAGCTGTTGACCTTTATCAGGCAGGTCAGGATTTTTCAATGCTGAATGGGGATTTTTCAAGCTCTTTGGCTAACCTTTCACAGTTGAAAATAGGTTTAGAAGGAGCTTATCAGCAGGAAAATGCGGCCTTGGCGTTGCAAACGTTCCTTCTTTTTATGGGAGAAAGACAGGAATCTGTTGATGAGCAGGTTGTAAGACAGGCTTTGGAGAAGACCCATTGGGCTGGTCGCTTGGAGCGTATTCGTCCGCAGATATACTTGGACGGTGCCCATAACCTCCCTGCCTTGACTCGCTTGGTTGAATTTATCAAAGAAAAAGAGCAGGAAGGTTATCGTCCTCAAATACTTTTTGGGGCCTTGAAACGGAAGAATTATCAAGGGATGTTGGGTTATCTGACGGAAAATTTGCCTCAGGTGGCACTCAAGGTGACTGGTTTTGACTATCAAGGTTCTCTGGATGAGACAGATGTAACAGGTTACCATGTCATTCCTTCTTACAGAGAATTTATTAGCGATTTTGAAGAAAGAGCAGATGCTCAGGACTTGTTATTCATTACAGGGTCTCTCTATTTTATCTCAGAAGTACGGAGCAACATACTGGGGTATGAGCAGATAAATTGACCACCTTTTTTTAACTTGTTATACTAGGGGAATTGCTGGTTAGAGAAAATTTCTCTAAATTGGTAGCAGAAAGGAAATCCATCATGAAATTAAAAAGATTCAACTTTCTCTTGCTTCTCTAGCAAGCCTTAGTCTCTTAGTAGCTTGTTCACAAAGAGTTCAACAGGTTCAACAACCAGCAGCTCAACCGCAAACACAACAAACTCAGCAATCACAATCTGCTGCTTCATCTTCCACAGAAAATACAAACCGGGCAACGACAAGTTCTTCATAAAATGCGCCTGAGGCTCAACCGACCGATATTGATGGGACTTATACTGGTCAGGATGACGGAGACCGTATCACTTTGGTAGTGATTGGTACAACTGGTACATGGACACAGGTAGAAACTGACGGGGAACAAGAAATCAAGCAGGTCACATTTGATGCATCTAATCAACGTATGATTATTGGTGATGATGTCAAGATTTATTCAATTAATGGTAATCAGATGATTATCGACGATATGGATAGAGAAGCGTCTGATCGCATCGTTTTAACTAAATAAGACTATGCAAGTAGAAAGGGCTGGATTTTTCAGCCTTTTTACTTTTACCTAGAAAATAATCATAAATACTTGCCTTCTACCGAATACCTGAGTTATACTAGTATCAATTACCTGTTTTTAGTGTTCAAAATATCAAGGAGGGGATATGAAATATAGAAAATTTCAATTATTGATGTCCAAGTATGGCTTTAGTCTTTCGATTATGTTACTTGAACTTTGTCTGGTTTTTGGTCTCTTTCTTTATTTAGGGCGCATGGCCCCCATTTTATGGATTACTGTCCTCATTCTACTGAGTATCATCACAATCATTTCGATAGTCAACCGTAATACGACTCCTGAGAATAAGGTAACCTGGTTATTAGTAGCCTTTGTACCAGTATTTGGCCCCCTGCTCTATCTGATGTTCGGGGAAAGGCGATTGTCCAAAAAAGAAATCAAACAACTGAAGAAGCTAGGCTCCATGCATTTCCAAGAAGCAAATAGCCAGCTACTAAAAGAGGAATTAAAAGAAAGTGACAAGGCAGCTTATGGCGTCATCAAGTCCTTGTTGAGTATGGATACCAATGCCGATGTCTATGATCAAACTGCCTCTACATTTTTTCCTAGCGGAGAAGCCATGTGGAAAAAGATGGTAGAAGATCTTAAAAAGGCTGAGAAATTTATTTTCTTGGAATATTACATTATAGAAGAAGGTTTGATGTGGAATCGTATTCTAGAAATCTTGGAGCAAAAGGTCGCTCAAGGCATTGAAGTTAAACTGCTCTATGATGATATTGGCTGTATGGCTACTTTAACAGGAGATTATGCCCATCGACTTCGTCAGCTGGGCATCGAGGCCCATAAATTCAATAAAGTTATTCCTCGTTTGACAGTGGCCTATAATAACAGAGATCATAGAAAAATATTGATTATTGATGGTCAGATAGCTTATACAGGAGGCATTAACTTAGCCGATGAGTACATTAACCACGTCGAGAGATTTGGTTATTGGAAGGATAGTGGAATTCGCTTAGACGGACTAGCAGTAAAAGCTCTGACACGCTTGTTTTTAACCACTTGGTACATTAATCGAGGAGAGATTAGTGATTTTGATCAATATCATTTAGAAAATCATTCTATCCCAAGTGACGGTTTAACCATTCCATATGGGAGTGGACCCAAGCCAATTTTTCGAACGCAGGTAGGGAAAAAGGTTTATCAGAGTTTGATCAATCAAGCAACTGAATCGGTTTATATTACGACACCTTATTTGATCATAGACTATGATTTAACGGAGACAATCAAAAATGCTGCTATGAGAGGGGTCGATGTTCGAATTATCACTCCTTACATACCAGATAAGAAGTTCATTCAGTTAGTCACAAGAGGGGCTTATCCAGACCTTCTTTCTGCTGGAGTTCGGATTTATGAGTATAGTCCAGGTTTTATTCATAGTAAGCAGATGTTGGTAGACGAAGATTTTGCGGTGGTGGGGACAATCAATCTCGACTACCGAAGCTTGGTACACCATTATGAAAATGCAGTCTTACTCTATAAAACTCCTTCTATAATGGAAATAGCCCGAGATTTTCAAAATATATTTGCAGATTCTCAGGAAGTCTATCCTCATTCTATCAAAACGAGCTGGTATCAAAAACTTGTAAAAGAAATCGCCCAGTTATTCGCTCCAATCTTATAAGAAATCTAGGACTGAGGACACAAACCAGTCCTATTTTTCTTGCCTTTTACGAATAAGAAGATGTAGGAGGGACGATGCTGACTCAGAAAGAATTGGATTATATCGTGTCATTTAAACAGACACATTTACACCGCTTTCGGGAAATTGAAACCTTTGTGAAACTATGCAAAAAATCACTCAAACAGCCATCGCAAGCTGACAATCCTAGGACTTTTTGATATACTAAGACAGATAAATTGAATAGGAGAAACGATATGAGTGTGTATGGTAGAGTAGAAGAAGTTCATCAGGAGAATCGTGAACCTCTAGAATACCAAATCGAACAAGAATCGCATCATCGTGAATCAAGTCGTCTTCCTTTGGTAAAAATTTTACTATGGAGTACGCTTGTAACGGGGATAACTCTAGGAGTACCGCTATTACTCGATTTAATGAGTGCACAAGAAGTGCAGGATTTTTATACAGGTTGGGCGCTTCATCAGACAGGGAAAATTTACAGCGACTATTATGGAAGTCAAGGTTTGCTTTATTATTTGCTGACTTATGTGACCCAGGGCGGATTTTTCTTTGCCATTTTTGAGTGGTTAGCCTTGGTAGCAGGAGGATTTTTCCTCTTTCAATCGGCAGACACCTTGACAGAGCAAGGAGACCAGGCTGGACAAGTGGTGACTATTTTTTACATGCTAGTTACAGGTCTTGCTTTTGGTGGAGGTTATGCGACTCTTTTAGCGCTTCCTTTCTTATTCGCGGCCTTTAGTTTAGTTGCGGCTTACCTAAGCAATCCAAGCCATGACAAGGGATTTGTACGGATTGGGCTGGCTTTGGCAGGCGGATTTTTCTTTGCTCCCTTGTCATCGTTCCTGTTTATTGCTGTAGTGAGTTTAGGCTTGTTGGTCTTTAACCTTGGGCATAGACGCTTTGCGCATGGGTTTTATCAGTTTCTTGCAGTGGCTTTAGGTTTTTCACTTGTCTTTTATCCAACTGCCTACTATAGTGTTGCAACAGGAAGTTTTGGGGATGCCATTAGTGGTATTCGTTATCCTATTGACAGTATTCGCTTTGATTTCACTTCTAAAATTTTAGAGAATATGGCTTTTTATGGCTTGTTGTCCCTTGGTTTGGGATTTGTGGTTTGTATCTTTTTAGGTCTCTTTCAATCCAAACCCTCTAAACTATACGTCATTTCGGTTCCTGCAAGTCTTGTGACAATTTTAGGTTTGATTTTGCTTTTCTTTTCACAAGAGCCTCTGCACGCTTCTTATTTGATGGTCGTCTTCCCTGTTTTCCTACTTTTATTGGTAACCAATATTAAGAGTCAACAGAGGGGGCGTAGTGTTAGACGAAGACGAAGAGAAACGCCAGTTAGTCTATGGAGTCGTTTCTTCAAAGGAAATCTATATCTGCCAGTTTTAGGGCTTGTCTATCTTTTGTCTGTTCCTTTTTTGATGAAGTTTGTCCTTTATCCGGTACCTTATCAAGAACGTAATCGTCTTGCTGATTTGGTAAAAGAGGAGACGAATACGGAAGATGCTATCTATGCATGGGATGGTACTGCAACTCTTTATCGTAAGAGTGATCGCTTGTCGCCATCGGCTATTTTGTCCCCGTTGCACTATACAGCAACTGAGGAAAATCGGAATAAGCTACTCAATGACTTGAAAGAAAAACAACCCAAGGTGATTGTGGTGAATGATAAGGTAGCAGTCTGGTCTGAAGTGGAAACAATCTTGAAAGAAAATTACCAACAAGTAAAGACGGATTACTCAGAGTTTAAAGTCTATAAAATCAAATAACCAAATCAATATCTTGTGTATTTTTAAAAATTTTATGATTTTTACCACAAGATATTGATTTTTCTTTTTAGAGTGGTATAATACTTTTTAGAAAGAACATTTTAGAAAAGAGCATGCATATGATTGCACTAGAAGAAAAAATTACAATTTTGCCAACTCTCTTTGTCGAGAAACGAGATGGGAGACGTGTTGTATTTGATGTGGACAAGATTGACAAGGTTCTCCACAAGGCGGCAGACAAGGTTATGGATGTGACACCCTTGGTCGAAAAACGCCTCAATGCTCTGACCGAGCGAATTGTCACAGAAATTCATAGTCGCTTTCCACAGGGAGTTAAGATTTACGAAATTCAAAATATCGTAGAGCATGAACTCCTCGAAGCCAAAGAATATGCGCTAGCTGAGGAGTATATCACTTATCGGACACAGAGGGATTTTGAGCGCTCGAAAGCGACGGATATCAATTTTAGTATCCATAAGCTGCTCAACAAAGACCAGGCAGTTGTCAATGAAAATGCCAATAAAGATAGCGATGTTTTTAACACCCAGCGTGATTTGACAGCAGGGATTGTTGGAAAGTCAATCGGACTGCAAATGCTTCCTAAGCACGTAGCCAATGCCCACCAAAAGGGGGATATCCACTATCACGATTTGGACTACAGTCCCTATACACCTATGACCAACTGCTGTTTGATTGATTTCAAGGGGATGTTGGAAAATGGTTTTAAGATTGGGAATGCAGAGGTAGAAAGTCCCAAGTCTATCCAGACTGCAACGGCTCAGATTTCGCAAATCATCGCCAACGTTGCTTCTAGCCAGTATGGGGGCTGTTCAGCTGACCGTATCGATGAAGTTTTGGCGCCTTATGCAGAGAAGAACTACCAAAAACACCTCAAAGATGCAGAAGAATGGGTTTTGCCTGAAAAACGAGAAGATTATGCCTGGAAGAAAACGCAAAAGGACATCTATGATGCCATGCAATCTCTCGAGTATGAAATCAACACCCTCTTCACTTCAAATGGACAAACACCTTTTACCTCGCTAGGTTTTGGTCTAGGAACCAATCGTTTTGAGCGTGAAATTCAAACGGCAATTTTAAACATTCGTATCAAGGGACTTGGTTCGGAACACCGCACAGCTATCTTCCCTAAACTCATCTTTACGCTTAAAAGAGGCCTCAATTTAGAGGAAGGTTCGCCTAACTACGACATCAAACAGTTGGCCCTCGAGTGTGCAACTAAACGGATGTATCCGGATGTCTTATCCTATGATAAGATTGTTGACTTGACAGGTTCTTTCAAAGTTCCTATGGGCTGCCGTTCTTTCCTTCAAGGATGGAAAGATGAGAATGGTGTAGAAGTCAATTCGGGTCGGATGAATCTAGGCGTTGTGACAGTTAACCTGCCTCGTATTGCTCTTGAGTCTGAGGGCGACATGAATAAGTTCTGGGAAATCTTCAACGAGCGGATGAATATCGCTGAGGATGCTCTGGTTTACCGTGTCGAACGAACCAAGGAAGCGACACCGGCAAATGCTCCTATTCTTTATCAGTACGGTGCTTTTGGCCATCGTCTAGGTAAAGAAGAGAGTGTTGACCAGCTCTTTAAGAATCGTCGTGCGACAGTTTCGCTGGGCTATATCGGCTTGTATGAAGTAGCGACAGTTTTCTTTGGAAATAGCTGGGAACACAATCCAGAAGCCAAGGAATTCACGCTAGACATCATTCGAGATATGAAACGCCGTGTAGAAGAGTGGTCAGACCAATATGGTTATCATTTCTCTATCTACTCAACACCGTCCGAAAGCTTGACAGACCGTTTCTGTCGATTAGATACAGACAAGTTTGGCTCTATTCCTGATATCACAGACAAGGAATACTACACCAACTCTTTCCACTACGATGTTCGTAAAAATCCAACACCGTTTGAAAAATTGGACTTTGAGAAAGTCTATCCAGAAGCGGGTGCGTCAGGTGGTTTCATCCATTATTGTGAGTATCCAGTCCTCCAGCAAAATCCTAAAGCCTTGGAAGCTGTCTGGGATTATGCTTATGACCGTGTGGGTTATCTTGGAACCAATACTCCAATAGACCGTTGCTACAAGTGTGACTTTGAAGGGGATTTTGAACCAACTGAGAGAGGATTTGCTTGTCCAAACTGTGGCAATAGCGACCCTAAAACAGTAGACGTTGTTAAACGGACTTGTGGCTATTTAGGTAATCCTCAAGCGAGACCCATGGTCAACGGCCGTCACAAGGAAATCGCAGCGCGTGTCAAACATATGAATGGCTCAACGATTAAAATAGCTGGGCATCAAGTAACAAATTAGAAAGAAATGAAATGGGAAAATATCAATTAGACGATAAGGGTCGCGCACAAGTGACCCGTTATCACGAGAAACACTCTAAAGGTGGAGCTGGTAAGAAAGAACGCTTGCTCAACCTCAAAGAACAATTTTTAAACAAGAACAAGAAAAAATAAAAGTGAGAGTCAGCTCTCGCTTTTCTCATAGTGGGAGGTAAGGATGGAACTACGCAGACCAAGATTAGCAGATAAAGAAACAGTTTTAGAGATGATGGCAGAGTTTGAAAAGAGCCAATCAGCCCATGATGGAGGATTTTGGGATACAGAGAACTTTGTGTACGAAGAGTGGTTGGAAACAAATATGCAAAAAGAGATGGGAATGAACTTGCCTGAAAATCGTGTTCCTTCTATTCAATTTGTATCATTTGATGATGTAGGTCGTGCTCTAGGATTTTTGAATCTGCGATTGAGACTGGATGAGGGTTTACTGAATTATGCTGGCCACATTGGCTACTCCATTCGTCCATCTGAAAGAGGCAAGGGTTATGCTAAGGAAACTCTCCGTCAGGGCTTGCAAGTTGCTAAGGAAAAGAACATCAAGAGAACTCTTGTGACCTGTAGCGTGAATAACTCTGCTAGCAGAGCAGTTATTCTAGCAAATGGAGGAATTCTTGAAGATATTTGTAATGGAGTTGAGCGTTATTGGATAGAGGTAGCGAATGAATAATCCAAAACCACAAGAATGGAAAAGCGAGGAACTCAGTCAAGGGCGTATCATCGACTACAAGGCCTTTAACTTTGTAGATGGAGAAGGTGTGCGTAACTCTCTCTATGTATCAGGTTGCATGTTTCACTGCGAGGGATGTTATAATGTTGCGACTTGGTCTTTCAATGCAGGAATTCCCTACACAGCAGAATTAGAAGAGCAAATCATGGCAGATCTTGCCCAGCCCTATGTTCAAGGATTGACCTTGCTGGGAGGGGAGCCCTTTCTCAATACTGGGATTCTCTTGCCACTCGTTAAGCGCATTCGGAAGGAATTGCCAGACAAGGACATCTGGTCCTGGACGGGCTACACTTGGGAAGAAATGATGCTGGAGACTCCAGACAAACTGGAACTCTTATCGCTAATTGACATCCTTGTAGATGGACGATACGATCGAACTAAGAGAAATCTTATGCTTCAGTTCCGCGGATCTTCAAACCAAAGAATTATCGATGTGCAAAAATCCCTCAAAAGTGGGCAAGTAGTGATTTGGGACAAACTTAATGACGGAAAAGAAAGCTATGAACAGGCGAAGAGAGAATGAAGAGAAAAGACTTAGTAGACCAACTAGTCTCAGAGATCGAAACGGGAAAAGTCAGGACACTGGGTATATATGGTCATGGAGCTTCAGGTAAATCAACCTTTGCACAGGAATTGTACCAAGCTTTAGATTCTACTACAGTAAATTTGCTAGAAACAGATCCTTATATAACCTCAGGACGCCATCTGGTTGTACCAAAGGACGCGCCAAATCAAAAGGTGACAGCCTGTCTGCCAGTGGCGCATGAACTGGCGAGTTTGCGGAGAGATATTCACGCATTGCAGGCAGGTATGGATGTCTTAACAATTGAAGAACCTTGGAAGGCTAGTGAGGTCTTGTCTGGAGCAAAGCCAATTCTGATTGTCGAAGGGATGTCTGTTGGCTTTCTGCCAAAGGAACTCTTTGACAAAACCATCTGTTTCTACACGGATGAGGAGACCGAATTAAAAAGGCGTCTAGATCGAGATACGACAGTGAGAAATCGCGATGCATCCTTTATATTGGTTAGCCATCAGATGAGACGGGAGCAATATCTACACTACTATAAAGAAACCGAGTTAGAGGCGGACATTCTAGTGAAACAATCAGAAGATAAATTTGAGGTCAAGAGGAGTCGGTTTATATAGAAGAAAATCCCTAATTTTAAAAAGAAAAAATAGGAAAACAGTTTCATCGTAAAAAAACGAAAAAACAGCAACAAATCCCTTGCAATCGCAGGGGCTTTGTGTTATTCTATTATGGTGCTGTAAATTACAGCTTTAGCTTTGATGCAAGAGGTTGCGACACGCTCGGTTGCATTGCCACGCAACACCGCGTCGGTTTTCTTGTGGAGCTAGCCTATTATCTTAAATAGACGAAAAGGAGAAAAAGATGGCAAACAAAAAAATCCGTATCCGTTTGAAAGCTTACGAACACCGTACGCTTGACACAGCGGCTGCAAAAATCGTAGAATCAGCTACTCGTACAGGTGCACAAGTTGCAGGTCCAATCCCACTTCCAACTGAACGTAGCCTCTACACAATTATTCGTGCGACTCACAAATACAAAGACTCTCGCGAACAATTTGAAATGCGTACACACAAACGTTTGATCGATATCGTTAACCCAACTCAAAAAACAGTTGATGCTTTGATGAAATTGGATCTTCCAAGTGGTGTAAACGTAGAAATCAAACTTTAATCTAAAATATAAAAGAGCAGAGGCTAGTGTTTCAATCTAATTGAACACAGGCTAAACTCGGTGTGAAAAAGATAAACTTCCTAGTGTCTGCTAGACACTGCGTCAGTTTCCTATTTTCACTTTGAGTTTGACGCCCTTTGTATCTTAGACCTGAGCATAAAAAACGCTCGTTAAAAACTTTTTGAATAAAAAATATAGAAAAGGAACTATTTTCTCATGACAAAAGGAATCTTAGGGAAAAAAGTGGGAATGACTCAAATCTTCACTGAAGCTGGCGAATTGATCCCTGTAACAGTTATTGAAGCAACTCCAAACGTTGTTCTTCAAGTTAAAACTGTTGAAACAGACGGATACAACGCTATCCAAGTTGGTTTCGATGACAAACGCGAAGTATTGAGCAACAAACCTGCTAAAGGACATGTAGCGAAAGCTAACACGGCTCCTAAGCGCTTCATTCGTGAATTCAAAAACGTTGAAGGCTTGGAAGTTGGTGCTGAAATCACAGTTGAAACATTCGCAGCTGGAGACGTTGTTGACGTAACTGGTACTTCTAAAGGTAAAGGTTTCCAAGGTGTTATCAAACGCCACGGACAATCACGTGGACCAATGGCTCACGGTTCTCGTTACCACCGTCGTCCAGGTTCTATGGGGCCTGTTGCACCTAACCGCGTATTCAAAGGTAAAAACCTTGCAGGACGTATGGGTGGCGACCGCGTAACAATTCAAAACCTTGAAGTGGTACAAGTTGTTCCAGAAAAGAACGTTATCCTTATTAAAGGTAACGTACCAGGTGCTAAGAAATCTCTTATCACTATCAAATCAGCAGTTAAAGCTGGTAAATAATAAAGAAAGGGGAAATCAGTCACAATGGCAAACGTAACATTATTTGACCAAACTGGTAAAGAAGCTGGCCAAGTTGTTCTTAACGATGCAGTATTTGGTATTGAACCAAATGAATCAGTTGTGTTTGATGTGATCATCAGCCAACGCGCAAGCCTTCGTCAAGGAACACACGCTGTTAAAAACCGCTCTGCAGTATCAGGTGGTGGACGCAAACCATGGCGTCAAAAAGGAACTGGACGTGCTCGTCAAGGTTCTATCCGCTCACCACAATGGCGTGGTGGTGGTGTTGTCTTCGGGCCAACTCCACGTTCATACGGCTACAAACTTCCACAAAAAGTTCGTCGCCTAGCTCTTAAATCAGTTTACTCTGAAAAAGTTGCTGAAAACAAATTTGTAGCCGTTGATTCTCTTGAATTTACAGCTCCAAAAACTGCTGAATTTGCAAAAGTTCTTGCAGCATTGAGCATCGATTCTAAAGTTCTTGTTATCCTTGAAGAAGGAAATGAATTCGCAGCTCTTTCAGCTCGTAACCTTCCAAACGTGAAAGTTGCAACTGCTACAACTGCAAGTGTTCTTGACATCGCAAATAGCGACAAACTTCTTGTCACACAAGCAGCTATCTCTAAAATCGAGGAGGTTCTTGCATAATGAATTTGTATGATGTTATCAAAAAACCTGTCATCACTGAAAGCTCAATGGCTCAACTTGAAGCAGGAAAATATGTATTTGAAGTTGACACTCGTGCACACAAACTTTTGATCAAGCAAGCTGTTGAAGCTGCTTTCGAAGGTGTTAAAGTTGCCAATGTTAACACAATCAACGTAAAACCAAAAGCTAAACGTGTTGGACGTTACACTGGTTTTACTAACAAAACTAAAAAAGCTATCATCACACTTACAGCTGATTCAAAAGCAATCGAGTTGTTTGCTGCTGAAGCTGAATAATCTAAGGAGGAAATATCGTGGGAATTCGTGTTTATAAACCAACAACAAACGGTCGCCGTAATATGACTTCTTTGGATTTCGCTGAAATCACAACAAGCACTCCTGAAAAATCATTGCTTGTTGCTTTGAAGAGCAAGGCTGGTCGTAACAACAACGGTCGTATCACAGTTCGTCACCAAGGTGGTGGACACAAACGTTTCTACCGTTTGGTTGACTTCAAACGTAACAAAGACAACGTTGAAGCAGTTGTTAAAACAATCGAGTACGATCCAAACCGTTCTGCAAACATCGCTCTTGTACACTACACTGACGGTGTGAAAGCATACATCATCGCTCCAAAAGGTCTTGAAGTAGGTCAACGTATCGTTTCAGGTCCAGAAGCAGATATCAAAGTCGGAAACGCTCTTCCACTTGCTAACATTCCAGTTGGTACTTTGATCCACAACATCGAGTTGAAACCAGGTCGTGGTGGTGAATTGGTACGTGCTGCTGGTGCATCTGCTCAAGTATTGGGTTCTGAAGGCAAATACGTTCTTGTTCGTCTTCAATCAGGTGAAGTTCGTATGATTCTTGGAACTTGCCGTGCTACAGTTGGTGTTGTCGGAAACGAACAACATGGACTTGTAAACCTTGGTAAAGCAGGACGTAGCCGTTGGAAAGGTATCCGCCCAACAGTTCGTGGTTCTGTAATGAACCCTAACGACCACCCACACGGTGGTGGTGAAGGTAAAGCACCAGTTGGTCGTAAAGCACCATCTACTCCATGGGGCAAACCTGCTCTTGGTCTTAAAACTCGTAACAAGAAAGCGAAATCTGACAAACTTATCGTTCGTCGTCGCAACGAGAAATAATATTAAACTAGTCGCTTAAGCAACTAGTAAATCCGCCAGCTCGGTAGCGCTCCATAGGAGCGCAAGCCGCTGTGGTACAACATTTAAAGGAGAAAATATAAAAATGGGACGCAGTCTTAAAAAAGGACCTTTCGTCGATGAGCATTTGATGAAAAAAGTTGAAGCTCAAGCTAACGACGAAAAGAAAAAAGTTATTAAAACTTGGTCACGTCGTTCAACGATCTTCCCAAGTTTCATTGGATACACTATTGCAGTTTATGACGGACGTAAACACGTACCTGTTTACATCCAAGAAGACATGGTAGGTCACAAACTTGGTGAATTTGCACCAACTCGTACTTACAAAGGTCACGCTGCAGACGACAAGAAAACACGTAGAAAATAAGGAGAACATAAATGGCAGAAATTACTTCAGCTAAAGCAATGGCTCGTACAGTACGTGTTTCACCTCGTAAATCACGTCTTGTTCTTGATAACATCCGTGGTAAAAGCGTAGCCGATGCAATCGCAATCTTGACATTCACTCCAAACAAAGCTGCTGAAATCATCTTGAAAGTTTTGAACTCAGCTGTAGCTAACGCTGAAAACAACTTTGGTTTGGATAAAGCTAACTTGGTAGTATCTGAAGCATTCGCAAACGAAGGACCAACTATGAAACGTTTCCGTCCACGTGCGAAAGGTTCAGCTTCACCAATCAACAAACGTACAGCTCACATCACTGTAGCTGTTGCAGAAAAATAAGGAGGTAAAATCGTGGGTCAAAAAGTACATCCAATTGGTATGCGTGTCGGCATCATCCGTGATTGGGATGCCAAATGGTATGCTGAAAAAGAATACGCGGATTACCTTCATGAAGATCTTGCAATCCGTAAATTCGTTCAAAAAGAACTTGCTGACGCAGCAGTTTCAACTATCGAAATCGAACGCGCAGTAAACAAAGTTAACGTTTCACTTCACACTGCTAAACCAGGTATGGTTATCGGTAAAGGTGGTGCTAACGTTGATGCACTCCGTGCAAAACTTAACAAATTGACTGGAAAACAAGTACACATCAACATCATCGAAATCAAACAACCTGATTTGGATGCTCACCTTGTAGGTGAAGGTATTGCTCGTCAATTGGAGCAACGTGTTGCTTTCCGTCGTGCACAAAAACAAGCAATCCAACGTGCAATGCGTGCTGGAGCTAAAGGAATCAAAACTCAAGTATCAGGTCGTTTGAACGGTGCAGATATCGCCCGTGCTGAAGGATACTCTGAAGGAACTGTTCCACTTCACACACTTCGTGCAGATATCGATTACGCTTGGGAAGAAGCAGATACTACATACGGTAAACTTGGTGTTAAAGTATGGATCTACCGTGGTGAAGTTCTTCCAGCTCGCAAAAACACTAAAGGAGGTAAATAACCAATGTTAGTACCTAAACGTGTTAAACACCGTCGTGAATTCCGTGGAAAAATGCGCGGTGAAGCAAAAGGTGGAAAAGAAGTAGCATTCGGTGAATACGGTCTTCAAGCTACAACTAGCCACTGGATCACTAACCGCCAAATCGAAGCTGCTCGTATCGCCATGACTCGTTACATGAAACGTGGTGGTAAAGTTTGGATTAAAATCTTCCCACACAAATCATACACTGCTAAAGCTATCGGTGTGCGTATGGGATCTGGTAAAGGGGCACCTGAAGGTTGGGTAGCACCAGTTAAACGTGGTAAAGTGATGTTCGAAATCGCTGGTGTATCTGAAGAGATCGCTCGCGAAGCGCTTCGTCTTGCTAGCCACAAATTGCCAGTTAAATGTAAATTCGTAAAACGTGAAGCAGAATAAGGAGAAGGCATGAAACTTAATGAAGTAAAAGAATTTGTTAAAGAACTTCGTGGTCTTTCTCAAGAAGAACTCGCGAAGCGCGAAAACGAATTGAAAAAAGAATTGTTTGAACTTCGTTTCCAAGCTGCTACTGGTCAATTGGAACAAACAGCTCGCTTGAAAGAAGTTAAAAAACAAATCGCTCGTATCAAAACAGTTCAATCTGAAGCGAAATAATAGACTAGGGAAGGAGAAATTTCAATGGAACGCAATAATCGTAAAGTTCTTGTTGGACGTGTTGTATCTGACAAAATGGACAAGACAATCACAGTTGTAGTTGAAACAAAACGTAACCACCCAGTCTATGGTAAACGTATTAACTACTCTAAAAAATACAAAGCTCATGATGAAAACAATGTTGCCAAAGAAGGCGATATCGTACGTATCATGGAAACTCGCCCGCTTTCAGCTACAAAACGTTTCCGTCTTGTAGAAGTTGTTGAAGAAGCGGTCATCATCTAATCAAACCTGAAAGGAGAAAACTGAAATGATTCAAACAGAAACTCGTTTGAAAGTCGCAGACAACAGCGGTGCTCGCGAAATCTTGACTATCAAAGTTCTTGGTGGTTCAGGACGTAAATTTGCAAACATCGGTGATGTTATCGTGGCATCTGTAAAACAAGCTACTCCTGGTGGTGCGGTTAAAAAAGGTGACGTTGTTAAAGCAGTTATCGTTCGTACTAAATCAGGTGCTCGTCGTGCTGATGGTTCATACATCAAATTTGACGAAAACGCAGCAGTTATCATCCGTGAAGACAAAACTCCTCGCGGAACACGTATCTTTGGTCCAGTTGCACGTGAATTGCGTGAAGGTGGCTTCATGAAGATCGTGTCACTTGCTCCAGAAGTACTTTAATTTTTAGAAACAAACTAGTCCCCTGGATTTACCTCCAGGGTGCCCTTATGGGCGTAAGAAAAATCAAGGAGAAACCTAATGTTTGTAAAAAAAGGCGACAAAGTTCGCGTAATCGCTGGTAAAGATAAGGGAACAGAAGCTGTTGTCCTTACTGCCCTTCCAAAAGTAAACAAAGTTATCGTTGAAGGTGTTAACATCGTTAAGAAACACCAACGTCCAACTAACGAACTTCCTCAAGGTGGTATCATCGAGAAAGAAGCAGCTATCCACGTATCAAACGTTCAAGTATTGGACAAAAATGGTGTAGCTGGTCGTGTTGGTTACAAATTTGTAGACGGTAAAAAAGTTCGCTACAACAAAAAATCAGGCGAAGTGCTTGATTAATCACGAAGGAAAGGAGAAGTATAATGGCAAATCGTTTAAAAGAAAAATATCTTAATGAAGTAGTTCCTGCTTTGACAGAACAATTCAACTACTCATCAGTGATGGCTGTGCCTAAAGTAGATAAGATCGTTTTGAACATGGGTGTTGGTGAAGCTGTATCAAACGCTAAAAGCCTTGAAAAAGCTGCTGAAGAATTGGCACTTATCTCAGGTCAAAAACCACTTATCACTAAAGCTAAAAAATCAATCGCCGGCTTCCGTCTTCGTGAAGGTGTTGCGATCGGTGCAAAAGTTACCCTTCGTGGTGAACGTATGTACGAATTCTTGGATAAATTGGTTTCAGTTTCACTTCCACGTGTACGTGACTTCCACGGTGTTCCAACAAAATCATTTGATGGACGCGGAAACTACACACTTGGTGTGAAAGAACAATTGATCTTCCCAGAAATCAACTTCGATGACGTTGACAAAACTCGTGGTCTTGACATCGTTATCGTAACAACTGCTAACACTGACGAAGAGTCACGTGCATTGCTTACAGGCCTTGGAATGCCTTTTGCAAAATAATATAGGAGGTAAATCTAATGGCTAAAAAATCAATGATTGCTAAGAACAAACGTCCAGCGAAGTTCTCTACTCAAGCTTATACTCGTTGTGAAAAATGTGGTCGTCCACATTCAGTTTACCGCAAATTTAAACTTTGCCGTGTTTGCTTCCGTGAATTAGCTTACAAAGGACAAATTCCTGGTGTAACAAAAGCATCTTGGTAATTTAAGATCTCAAGGGCGTCAAAACTCCAAGTGAAAATAGGAAACTTGACGAAGAAACTGAAGTTTCTAGGAAAGTTTATCTTTTTCACACAGAGTTTAGCCCGGGTTCAGTTGGACTTGCCAATTTGAACACGCGCTACAGCTTTGGCAAAAAAGATCAATTTTCTTTGGAGCATCGCTCCTGCATCAAATTGCCTATTTTTGCTCTTGCTGTTACGCTCTTTGTATCATGTATTAACTAGCAAGTGCAACTTGCAAACTACTAGTAAGAGGAGAAAAACAAAATGGTTATGACTGACCCAATCGCAGACTTCCTAACTCGTATTCGTAACGCTAACCAAGCGAAACACGAAGTACTTGAAGTACCTGCATCAAACATCAAAAAAGGGATTGCTGAAATCCTTAAACGCGAAGGTTTTGTAAAAAACGTTGAAATCATCGAAGATGACAAACAAGGCATCATCCGTGTATTCCTTAAATACGGACCAAACGGTGAAAAAGTTATCACTAACTTGAAACGTGTTTCTAAACCAGGACTTCGTGTCTACAAAAAACGTGAAGACCTTCCAAAAGTTCTTAACGGACTTGGAATTGCTATCCTTTCAACTTCTGAAGGTTTGCTTACTGATAAAGAAGCACGCCAAAAGAATGTTGGTGGAGAAGTTATCGCTTACGTTTGGTAATTGATGATGTGAGAGCGTTAAAAGAATGCAGTGAAAATAGGAAGTTTGTAGCAGGAGCGATGCTCCAAGACAAACTTATCTTTTTCACCAAATTCTTAGCTCGAACTCAAATCAAGATACAAAGCTCGTTAGAGTGTGTTCAGTTCAGCTCTTGAGCTAAATAAGTATCTGAACCCCGTGAAAACTGGCCATTCTGGCCTGACAATTTAACAGGAGAAAATAAACATGTCACGTATTGGTAATAAAGTTATCGTGTTGCCTGCTGGTGTTGAACTCACTAACAATGACAACCTTGTAACTGTAAAAGGACCTAAAGGAGAACTTACTCGTGAGTTCTCAAAAGATATTGAAATCCGTGTGGAAGGCACTGAAGTAACTCTTCACCGTCCAAACGATTCAAAAGAAATGAAAACTATCCACGGAACTACTCGTGCCCTTTTGAACAACATGGTTGTTGGTGTATCAGAAGGATTCAAGAAAGAACTTGAAATGCGCGGGGTTGGTTACCGTGCACAACTTCAAGGATCTAAACTTGTTTTGGCTGTTGGTAAATCTCATCCAGACGAAGTTGAAGCTCCAGAAGGAATTACTTTTGAACTTCCAAACCCAACAACAATCGTTGTTAGCGGAATTTCAAAAGAAGTAGTTGGGCAAACAGCTGCTTACGTACGTAGCCTTCGTTCACCAGAACCATATAAAGGTAAAGGTATCCGTTACGTTGGTGAATTCGTTCGCCGTAAAGAAGGTAAAACAGGTAAATAATGTTGAGTGGTTGATTCTCAACCACCAACCTATTTTCCAACTTTGTGCATAGCACACGATTTAAAACTAAAGAGGTGAAAACTGTGATTTCAAAACCAGATAAAAACAAACTCCGCCAAAAACGCCACCGTCGCGTTCGCGGAAAACTCTCTGGAACTGCTGATCGCCCACGTTTGAACGTATTCCGTTCTAATACAGGCATCTACGCTCAAGTGATTGATGACGTAGCGGGTGTAACGCTCGCAAGTGCTTCAACTCTTGACAAAGAAGTTTCAAAAGGAACTAAAACTGAACAAGCCGTTGCTGTCGGTAAACTCGTTGCAGAACGTGCAAACGCTAAAGGTATTTCAGAAGTGGTGTTCGACCGCGGTGGATATCTATATCACGGACGTGTGAAAGCTTTGGCTGATGCAGCTCGTGAAAACGGATTGAAATTCTAATAGGAGGACACTAGAAAATGGCATTTAAAGACAATGCAGTTGAATTAGAAGAACGCGTAGTTGCTGTCAACCGTGTTACAAAAGTTGTTAAAGGTGGACGTCGTCTTCGTTTCGCAGCTCTTGTTGTTGTTGGTGACCACAACGGTCGCGTAGGATTTGGTACTGGTAAAGCTCAAGAAGTTCCAGAAGCAATCCGTAAAGCAGTAGATGATGCTAAGAAAAACTTGATCGAAGTTCCTATGGTTGGAACAACAATCCCACACGAAGTTCTTTCAGAATTCGGTGGAGCTAAAGTATTGTTGAAACCTGCTGTAGAAGGTTCTGGGGTTGCCGCTGGTGGTGCAGTTCGTGCCGTTGTGGAATTGGCAGGTGTGGCAGATATTACATCTAAATCACTTGGTTCTAATACTCCAATCAACATTGTTCGTGCAACTGTTGAAGGTTTGAAACAATTGAAACGCGCTGAAGAAGTTGCTGCCCTTCGTGGTATTTCAGTTTCTGATTTGGCATAAGAAAGGGGATAAAATGGCTCAAATTAAAATTACTTTGACTAAGTCTCCAATCGGACGCATTCCATCACAACGTAAAACTGTTGTAGCACTTGGACTTGGCAAATTGAACAGCTCTGTTATTAAAGAAGATAACGCTGCTATCCGTGGTATGATCACAGCAGTATCTCACTTGGTAACAGTTGAAGAAGTAAACTAATGAATTTTTAGGGGATGTGCACTATACCATCCCCTAAAACTAGATATAGTCATCTATGATGACGTCGTATAGGCGAGTTGATGGGGGAGACAACCTTTTCTCCCTTATCGGCGCTAGCATTTTACAAAAGAGGAGAAAATAAAAATGAAACTTCATGAATTGAAACCTGCAGAAGGTTCTCGTAAAGTACGTAACCGCGTTGGTCGTGGTACTTCATCAGGTAACGGTAAAACATCTGGTCGTGGTCAAAAAGGTCAAAAAGCTCGTAGCGGTGGCGGAGTTCGCCTTGGTTTTGAAGGTGGACAAACTCCATTGTTCCGTCGTCTTCCAAAACGTGGATTCACTAACATCAACGCTAAAGAATACGCAATTGTGAACCTTGACCAATTGAATGTCTTTGACGATGGTGCTGAAGTTACTCCAGTTGTTCTTATCGAAACAGGAATTGTTAAAGCTGAAAAATCAGGCATTAAAATTCTTGGTAACGGTGAGTTGACTAAGAAATTGACTGTGAAAGCAGCTAAATTCTCTAAATCAGCTGAAGAAGCTATCACTGCTAAAGGTGGTTCAGTAGAAGTCATCTAAGAGAGGTGACCTATGTTTTTTAAATTATTAAGAGAAGCTCTTAAAGTCAAGCAAGTTCGATCAAAAATTTTATTTACAATTTTTATCGTTTTGGTCTTTCGTATCGGGACTAGCATTACAGTTCCTGGTGTGAATGCCAATAGCTTGAATGCTTTAAGTGGATTATCCTTCTTAAACATGTTGAGCTTGGTGTCGGGGAATGCCCTAAAAAACTTTTCGATTTTTGCCCTAGGAGTTAGTCCCTATATCACTGCTTCTATCGTTGTCCAACTCTTGCAAATGGATATTTTACCCAAGTTTGTAGAGTGGGGAAAACAAGGGGAAGTAGGCCGAAGAAAATTGAATCAAGCTACTCGTTATATTGCTCTAGTTCTCGCTTTTGTGCAATCTATCGGGATTACAGCTGGTTTTAATACCTTGGCTGGAGCTCAATTGATTAAAACTGCTTTAACTCCACAAGTTTTTCTGACGATTGGTATCATCTTAACAGCTGGTAGTATGATTGTCACTTGGTTGGGTGAGCAAATTACAGATAAGGGATACGGAAATGGTGTTTCTATGATTATCTTTGCCGGGATTGTTGCCTCAATTCCAGAGATGATTCAGGGCATCTATGTGGACTACTTTGTGAACGTCCCAAGTAGCCGTATCACTTCATCTATCATTTTCGTAATCATTTTGATTATTACTGTATTGTTGATCATTTACTTTACAACTTATGTTCAACAAGCAGAATACAAAATTCCAATCCAATATACTAAGGTTGCACAAGGTGCTCCATCCAGCTCTTACCTTCCATTGAAGGTAAACCCTGCTGGAGTTATCCCTGTTATCTTTGCAAGTTCCATTACTGCAGCGCCTGCGGCGATTCTTCAGTTTTTGAGCGCTACAGGTCATGATTGGGCTTGGGTAAGGGTAGCACAAGAGATGTTGGCAACCACTTCTCCAACTGGTATTGCCATGTATGCTTTGTTAATTATTCTCTTTACATTCTTCTATACGTTTGTACAGATTAATCCTGAAAAAGCGGCAGAGAACCTACAAAAGAGCGGTGCCTATATCCACGGAGTTCGTCCTGGTAAAGGTACAGAAGAATATATGTCTAAACTTCTTCGTCGTCTTGCAACGGTTGGTTCCCTCTTCCTTGGTGTGATTTCCATTTTGCCGATTGCAGCTAAAGATGTATTTGGTCTTTCTGATGTTGTTGCCTTTGGTGGAACAAGTCTCTTGATCATTATCTCTACTGGTATCGAAGGAATCAAGCAATTGGAAGGTTACCTATTGAAACGTAAGTATGTTGGTTTCATGGATAGAACAGAATAAAAGTATTTACTGATGCTCTTCGAAAATCTCTTCAAACCACGTCAGCTTTATCTGCAACCTCAAAGCAGTGCTTTGAGCAACCTGCGGCTAGCTTCCTAGTTTGCTCTTTGATTTTCATTGAGTATGAATCAGTAAATGCTGAGGGAGTGGAGGTTTAACTCTAACATTAGTGAGAGTTTGGTCTCCCCTCTTCTATTTTGTTTTTAAATAGGGGTGAAAAGATTTTTTGCTTCTATTTAAAAATAAAATAAGGAGATCAGATCATGAATCTTTTGATTATGGGCTTACCTGGTGCAGGTAAGGGAACTCAAGCAGCAAAAATCGTAGAACAATTCCATGTTGCACATATCTCAACAGGTGATATGTTCCGCGCTGCAATAGCAAATCAAACTGAAATGGGTGTTCTTGCTAAGTCATACATTGACAAGGGTGAATTGGTTCCTGACGAAGTTACAAATGGGATCGTAAAAGAACGTCTTTCACAAGATGATATTAAAGAAACAGGATTCTTATTGGATGGTTACCCACGTACAATCGAACAAGCTCATGCCTTGGACAAAACATTGGCTGAACTTGGCATTGAACTAGAAGGTGTCATCAACATTGAAGTGAATCCTGACAGCCTCTTGGAACGTTTGAGTGGCCGTATCATCCACCGCGTAACTGGAGAAACTTTCCACAAGGTCTTTAATCCACCAGTTGACTATAAAGAAGAAGATTACTACCAACGTGAAGATGATAAGCCTGAGACAGTAAAACGTCGTTTGGATGTGAATATTGCTCAAGGAGAACCAATCATTGCTCACTACCGTGCCAAAGGTTTGGTTCATGACATCGAAGGTAATCAAGATATCAATGATGTCTTCTCAGATATCGAAAAAGTATTGACAAATTTGAAATAAAGCGTTTTTCACACTTGCAAAAATCCGCTACAAATGTTATACTGAGATAGTCTGACTTATAATTGTTGTCTCTGTGTCTAGAGGCATCGAATCGAAATTTATGGAGGTGCTTTTGCGTGGCAAAAGACGATGTGATTGAAGTTGAAGGCAAAGTAGTTGATACAATGCCGAATGCAATGTTTACGGTTGAACTTGAAAATGGACATCAGATTTTAGCAACAGTTTCTGGTAAAATTCGTAAAAACTATATTCGTATTTTAGCGGGAGATCGTGTTACTGTCGAAATGAGTCCATATGACTTGACACGTGGACGTATCACTTACCGCTTTAAATAATCGAAAAACTTGGAGGGATAAGAAATGAAAGTAAGACCATCGGTCAAACCAATTTGCGAATACTGTAAAGTTATTCGTCGTAATGGTCGTGTTATGGTAATTTGCCCAGCAAATCCAAAACACAAACAACGTCAAGGATAAGATAGAAAGGAGAAAACATGGCTCGTATTGCTGGAGTTGACATTCCAAATGACAAACGCGTAGTAATCTCATTGACTTATGTTTATGGTATCGGACTTGCAACATCTAAGAAAATTTTGGCTGCTGCTGGAATCTCAGAAGATGTTCGTGTACGTGATCTCACATCAGATCAAGAAGATGCTATCCGTCGTGAAGTGGATGCAATCAAAGTTGAAGGTGACCTTCGTCGTGAAGTAAACTTGAACATCAAACGTTTGATGGAAATCGGTTCATACCGTGGTATCCGTCACCGTCGTGGACTTCCTGTCCGTGGACAAAACACTAAAAACAACGCTCGCACTCGTAAAGGTAAAGCTGTTGCGATTGCTGGTAAGAAAAAATAATATAGGAGGTAAAAGTCTTGGCTAAACCAACACGTAAACGTCGTGTGAAAAAGAATATCGAATCTGGTATTGCTCATATTCACGCTACATTTAATAACACTATTGTTATGATTACTGATGTGCATGGTAATGCAATTGCTTGGTCATCAGCTGGTGCTCTTGGTTTCAAAGGTTCTCGTAAATCTACACCATTCGCTGCTCAAATGGCTTCTGAAGCTGCTGCTAAATCTGCACAAGAACACGGTCTTAAATCAGTTGAAGTTACTGTAAAAGGTCCAGGTTCTGGTCGTGAGTCAGCTATTCGTGCGCTTGCTGCCGCTGGTCTTGAAGTAACAGCAATTCGTGATGTGACTCCAGTGCCACACAATGGTGCTCGTCCTCCAAAACGTCGCCGTGTATAATCATCGCATTACACTGCTTTTCGTTTAAGAGGGAGTAACTAAATGATCGAGTTTGAAAAACCAAATATAACAAAAATTGATGAAAATAAAGATTATGGCAAGTTTGTAATTGAACCACTTGAACGTGGCTACGGTACAACTCTTGGTAACTCTCTTCGTCGTGTACTTCTAGCTTCTCTACCAGGAGCAGCTGTGACATCTATCAACATTGATGGTGTGTTACATGAGTTTGACACAGTTCCAGGTGTTCGTGAAGACGTGATGCAAATCATTCTGAACATTAAAGGAATTGCAGTGAAATCGTACGTTGAAGACGAAAAAATCATCGAACTGGATGTTGAAGGTCCTGCTGAAGTAACAGCTGGTGACATTTTGACAGATAGCGATATTGAAATTGTAAATCCAGATCATTATCTCTTTACAATCGGTGAAGGTTCTTCTCTAAAAGCGACTATGACTGTTAACAGTGGTCGTGGATATGTACCTGCTGATGAAAATAAAAAAGATAATGCACCAGTTGGAACACTTGCTGTAGATTCTATTTATACACCAGTTACAAAAGTCAACTATCAAGTGGAACCTGCTCGTGTAGGTAGCAATGATGGATTTGACAAATTAACCCTTGAAATCTTGACAAATGGAACAATTATTCCAGAAGATGCTTTAGGGCTTTCAGCACGTATTTTGACAGAACATCTTGATTTGTTTACAAATCTTACTGAGATTGCTAAGTCAACTGAAGTGATGAAAGAAGCTGATACTGAATCTGACGACCGTATCTTGGATCGTACGATTGAGGAACTGGACTTGTCTGTGCGTTCATACAACTGTTTGAAACGTGCCGGTATCAATACTGTGCATGATTTGACAGAAAAATCTGAAGCAGAGATGATGAAAGTACGAAATCTTGGACGCAAGAGTTTGGAAGAAGTGAAACTCAAACTCATTGATTTGGGTCTTGGATTAAAAGATAAATAAAGGAGGAATACATGGCTTACCGTAAACTAGGACGCACTAGCTCACAACGTAAAGCAATGCTTCGCGATTTGACAACTGACCTTTTGATCAACGAATCAATCGTGACAACTGAAGCTCGTGCTAAAGAAATCCGTAAAACTGTTGAAAAAATGATTACTCTAGGTAAACGTGGTGATTTGCATGCACGTCGTCAAGCAGCTGCTTTCGTACGTAATGAAATCGCATCTGAAAACTATGATGAAGCAACTGATAAGTACACTTCTACTACAGCACTTCAAAAATTGTTCTCAGAAATCGCACCTCGTTATGCTGAACGTAACGGTGGATACACTCGTATCCTTAAAACTGAACCACGTCGTGGTGATGCAGCGCCAATGGCGATCATCGAATTAGTATAAATCATCAATTTTGTTGAGTGTTATGATGATGGAGTCTTGTGCTCTTAGTCTAGCTCTGGTCTACCGCTAGGATTTCGGTCCTAGCGGGAACACTCATCATAAGTTGGGATAGTAGACGCTTGTTTACGAAATTGTTTTTTTCTTAAGAACAACTTCGTAAGCAGGCGTTTTTGAGTATTTTCGTTAGAATTATGCTATACTATTTGAAAAGAATCCTGTTTAATGTTCAGGTTTCCTATTAAAAGAAGAATTGGAGTTTGCTTATGAAAGCGATTATAACTGTTGTTGGTAAAGATAAATCTGGAATTGTTGCAGGTGTTTCTGGTAAAATTGCAGAATTAGGTTTGAACATTGATGATATTTCTCAAACTGTCTTGGATGAATATTTCACGATGATGGCTGTCGTTTCTAGCGATGAAAAGCAGGATTTTACCCATCTTCGTAATGAATTTGAAACTTTTGGTCAAACTTTGAATGTGAAAATCAATATTCAGAGTGCAGCAATTTTCGAAGCTATGTATAATATCTAGGAGGTGCACATGGATATTAGACAAGTTACTGAAACCATCGCCATGATTGAGGAGCAAAACTTCGATATTAGAACCATTACCATGGGGATTTCCCTTTTGGACTGTATTGATCCAAATATCAATCGTGCTGCGGAGAAAATTTATCAAAAGATTACGGCCAAGGCAGCTAATTTAGTGGCTGTTGGCGATGAAATTGCGTCTGAGTTGGGAATTCCTATCGTTAATAAGCGCGTATCAGTGACTCCTATTTCTCTGATAGGGGCAGCGACAGATGCGACGGACTACGTGGTTCTGGCAAAAGCGCTTGATAAGGCTGCGAAAGAGATTGGAGTGGACTTTATTGGTGGTTTCTCTGCCTTGGTACAAAAAGGTTATCAAAAGGGAGATGAGATTCTCATCAATTCTATTCCTCGTGCTTTGGCTGAAACGGACAAGGTATGCTCGTCAGTCAATATCGGCTCAACCAAGTCTGGTATCAATATGACGGCTGTCGCAGATATGGGACGTGTTATCAAGGAAACGGCAACTCTATCTGATATGGGGGCAGCTAAGTTGGTTGTATTCGCTAATGCTGTTGAGGACAATCCATTTATGGCGGGTGCCTTCCATGGTGTTGGGGAGGCAGATGTTATCATCAATGTCGGAGTTTCTGGTCCTGGTGTGGTGAAACGTGCCCTGGAAAAAGTTCGTGGAGAGAGCTTTGACGTAGTAGCAGAAACGGTCAAGAAGACTGCCTTTAAAATCACTCGTATCGGTCAATTGGTTGGTCAAATGGCCAGTGAGAGACTGGGTGTGGAGTTTGGTATTGTGGACTTGAGTTTGGCGCCAACTCCTGCGGTTGGAGATTCTGTAGCACGTGTCCTTGAAGAAATGGGGCTAGAAACAGTTGGTACGCATGGAACGACGGCTGCCTTGGCTCTCTTGAATGACCAAGTTAAAAAGGGTGGAGTGATGGCCTGCAACCAAGTCGGTGGTTTGTCTGGTGCCTTTATTCCTGTTTCCGAGGATGAAGGAATGATTGCTGCAGTGCAAAATGGCTCTCTTAATTTGGAAAAACTAGAAGCTATGACGGCTATCTGTTCTGTTGGTTTGGATATGATTGCCATTCCGGAGGATACACCTGCTGAAACCATTGCGGCTATGATTGCAGATGAAGCTGCAATTGGTGTTATTAACATGAAGACAACGGCTGTTCGTATCATTCCAAAAGGAAAAGAAGGCGATATGATTGAGTTTGGTGGCCTATTAGGAACTGCACCTGTTATGAAAGTCAATGGGGCTTCGTCTGTTGATTTCATCTCTCGTGGAGGACAAATTCCAGCACCAATTCATAGTTTTAAAAATTAAGAAAATAGGAGAAATTGATGAAAAAAGAAATGAAACGTGCTTTAGTAGCTTTAGGACTGTCGACTTTACTAGTCCCAACTTTTGCCAATCAAGTAGTTTATGCGCAGGAAGAAAGCCATGAAACTGCTACTCAGGTAACTTTAGAACTTTTTAAAAATGAAGTAGAGAAAATTAAGAAATCTTATAAAGAATTTTTAAGTAAGAATAAAGAAAAATTATCAAATGAAGCGGATCAAGTAGACAGGAGTATCCTTTCTTTTTCTCAGGATGATATAAAAACAATTAAGAATAATGCTATAGAAAGATTTAATAAAGAACATCAATCTTTTTTAGAAGAGATAGAAAGAGTGGAGAAAGAAGCATTAGAGACTTCAAAGGATTTCCAAGGTGCTTTAAATAGATTGTATAATTCTATGAGTTACCGTATTAACAGAAATTTTGATTCTAGTTATAGAATAAAAACAGAAGCTTTAAATCTAGTAATATTAAAGAAAAAGGAAAATCTGATTCCAAAAATAAATAACAATCAAGATTATACGGCTAAAGAAAAATCAAATGTGTTAAAAAACCTTGAGTCTACAAGTGAATTTAAAAACTTTGAATCTGATAATTATTATGATAAGAGAAGTGTAAATGAATATTTAAAGAGTCTTATTCCGATTGTGTCAGATGAGTTTCATATCTATATATCACTTCCGACAGAGAGATATTTTAAAGAAATTAAAGCAGTTGCTTTTATGGAGAAAACAGCTATTAGTAGTGATGATTCTCTTTCTAAATCTGAGAAGATCGCTTTATTGAATAATGTTGAGGACATATTAGAAGAGGGACTAGCAAAAATTGGGACACACTCTGTTGGTTATATTCCTGACAATGGAACCGATATTGTTAATATGCTCTCCCCTGAAGAGTTATCTGTATTTACTAAGCGTATCGAAGATGTTTACCAAGGAAAAGCTAAGCCTAAGGTGACAAAAGAAGAGGCTATTCAAGCAGTTTCCACTGTTACATCAGCCACAGTTTCATCTTCATCTCAGTCTATCGTTACCTCTAATGGAGAGGCTAAGAAAAATCATCAAGCAAGTAAGTGGTTTAAAGAGTCTGGCAAATGGTATTATAATGACCTTTCGGGTAACCTTGTAAGAAACCGCTGGGTAGGCCGTTATTATCTAAAAGCAGATGCTTCAATGGCTGCTAGTGAATGGATTTATGATGAAGATTATAAGAGCTGGTTTTATGTAGATTCAACTGGTAGTTATGTGGAGAAAGCTTGGCAGGGCGAATACTACCTAAAACGTGGCGGTTACATGGCTAAGAGTGAGTGGGTATTTGATTCTCAGTATGATAGTTGGTATTATCTGAACCAAGATGGTAAGTACGCTCGTAACCAATGGATTAAGGATGGAGATAAGTGGTATTACTTGTTAGCTGATGGGAAATTGGCAAAAAATATGACCATTAATGGCTATAAAGTAAATGAAAAAGGTGAGTGGGTATAATTTTTTAAGTTCTATTTAAGGTTATCTGTGTATACTATAATCATTAAATAAAGACCTCCTAATATTATTTGAAACAGATAACACTGATTTAGTTTGAATTTGATTTTCATCTAATATCTTTATTTAATAGAACTCCTAAACTTTTTCATAATAATCTCCTGCAAAAGTCACCTGTCTGGGTGGCTTTTGTTTTATCATCCATGATATAATAGAAACAAATGGAGGACGGAAAATGGTAAAAGTACGATTGTATTTGGTACGTCATGGCAAGACTATGTTTAACACGATTGGTCGAGCGCAAGGTTGGAGCGATACTCCCTTAACGGCTGAAGGTGAGAGAGGGATTCAAGAGTTAGGAATCGGTTTGCGAGAATCTGGTCTACAGTTTGAGCGCGCTTATTCCAGTGATTCTGGTCGCACCATTCAGACTATGGGAATTATTCTTGAAGAACTTGGTTTGCAGGAAAAAATCCCTTATCGAATGGACAAGCGGATCAGAGAATGGTGTTTTGGTAGCTTTGACGGAGCTTATGATGGTGATCTTTTCATGGGCATTATTCCTCGTATCTTTAATGTGGACCACGTTCACCAATTGTCTTATGCTGAACTGGCTGAGGGTTTGGTAGAGGTCGATACAGCTGGTTGGGCTGAAGGCTGGGAAAAACTCAGTGGCCGAATCAAGGAAGGTTTTGAAGCAATTGCCAAAGAAATGGAAGAACAAGGCGGGGGCAATGCCCTCGTTGTCAGCCACGGAATGACTATTGGAACCATTGTTTATCTGATCAATGGTATGCATCCACATGGTCTTGATAATGGTAGCGTGACGATCCTTGAATATGAGGACGGCCAGTTTAGCGTTGAGGTTGTTGGCGATTGTAGTTACCGAGAACTAGGACGTGAGAAGATGGAAGAAGTCTCTATTTAATCAGTTTAGACTTACTTGCCATGAGCTAGGGATTTGATAAGAATATCAAGATAAGAAAAAACAGCCGAGGGTAATCCTTTCGGCTGTTTTTGATGGGGGAAACTAAAGTGTAATGCTGTTGCTTTTAGAGATTTTCATGAACAAGAGCAAGGAACCTACTGTTAGAACAGTCAGGATAGTTGACAAGGCTGCGGCTACACCGTAATTTCCTCTGAGAACTTCTGTATAAATGGCTACAGTCATTGTTCTTGTTTTGACATTGTAGAGGAGGATAGAAGTAGAGAGTTCTGAAATCATTGTGACCCAAGATAGGATGGCTCCAGAAATAATACCAGATAGCATCATTGGAGTTGTAATCTTGGCAAAGGTATTGAGACGACTACTTCCTAAGCTCTCAGCGGCTTCTTCAATACTTGGGGCTATTTGTTGTAAGCTAGCAACAGATGAGCGAATAGTATAAGGCAATCTTCTGACAGATAGGGACATGATCAAGATGAAAGCTGTCCCTGTAATCATAAGAAATCCACTTCCAAATAGACCGGTATTGAAGGAAGAAATGAAGGCAATCCCTAGAACGGTTCCTGGTACAATATAAGGTACCATACTGAGGCTGTCAATTAAGTTTGTAAACAAATTCCGTTTTCTAACGGCTAGGTAGGAGATAAATGTTGCGAATAGGACAACTAGGACTAAGGCAATCAAAGGGATACGAATGGTATTGAAAATAGCAGAGCCCATACGATTGAAAGCTACCTTGTAACTGTTTAGAGAATAACCTTTGACAAATACCATACCTGATGTTTTTAGGAAAGAGGTATAAATTAAGTAGATTTGAGGTAAAACAGAGATAAAGATAATTCCGTAGACTGTTGCATAAATAGCAGCCATTTTTCCTTTTGTAGTTTTTTTAGGCTCAATTGGATGGAGCGAATTCATGCTGAAACTGTAGCGGTTTGCAATGTGTTTTTGGATAAGGAAAATTGCCAAGGCAATGATAATCGCCATAATTGCTAAAGCAGATGCAAAAGCAGAATTTCCTCCAACCTCGCTAATGAATTGGGTATAAATCAGGACAGGGAAAGTCCGATATCCTTCACCAATTAACATAGGTGTTCCAAAGTCTGAGAATGCTCTCATAAATACAAGTAAGGCAGCTGCTAGTAAGGTTGGAACTAGGAGAGGTAAAATAACTGTTACGATACGCTTAAATCCGAAGGAACCCATGCTTTCAGCGGCTTCAAGTAGAGAATTGTCAATACTTTTCATTGTCCCAGCAACGTATAGAAATACCAGTGGGAATAGTTGCAGTGTAAAGACAAGTACAATTCCTTTGAATCCATAAATATCGATAGCTGGAAGATGAAGGGTATTTGTCAGGAATTTAGTGATGACCCCATTTCGTCCCAGCAAGAGAATCCAGGAGTAGGCTCCCACGAAAGGAGCTGACATGGAAGCAATGATAATCAATATTTGTAGAAATTTCTTCCCCTTGAAGTCATACATAGAGAAGAGATAAGCTAATAGGGTTCCTACAACTAAGGAAGTGACAGTAGCGGTAATGGAAACCTTGAAACTGTTGACAAGTGTCTCAGAGTAGTAGGCTTTACCAAAGAAAGTGACAAAATTAGCTAGTGAGAATTGCCCTTCATGTATAAGTGCTTGCTTGAGCACGGTAACGATAGGATAAACGAGAAAGACAAGATAGGTAAGAAAGATGAAGAAAGAGGAGGCTGTCCAAATATTTAGTTTTTTACGTTCCATGGTTGACTCCTTTTATCAGGTTTTGGGAACCATCTGCAGAAAAGACGTTTAATTTTTGCGTATTGATTCGTAGACGAATACGATCGCCTTTTTGTAGATCTTCTTCAAAAGTTGATTCTTCACTAACTTGAATTTTTGAGGCAAAACCTGTCTCAATGAAATACTCCGTATTTAGTCCAAGATAGACGCTATCGCTAATAGTTCCTTCAATATCTCCAGATTCATCTTTGATAAACTCTTCAGGACGGATGCTTACATGAATGGCTTGTTCCTCAGCCTGATCAAGGGCGGGCATTCGAAGGGCGTAGCCATCTGAAAAGACGATATAAGCGCCGTCGCTCCGTTTTTCAAGAGTGGCAGGGATAATATTTGTGCGTCCGATAAAGGTAGCCACAAACTCATTAGCTGGTTTATGATAGAGTTCTTTTGGTCGGCCGATTTGTTGGATGACTCCGTCTTTCATAACAGCAATTTGGTCTGAAATAGCCATAGCTTCTTCTTGGTCGTGGGTTACATAAACAGTTGTAATTCCCACTTCGTGTTGGATTTCTCGAATAGCTTGACGCATATCCAAGCGAAGTTTGGCATCTAGGTTACTGAGCGGCTCGTCCATGAGGAGAACACTTGGATTAACAGCTAAGGCACGTGCCAAGGCGACACGTTGTTGTTGTCCACCACTGAGTTTATCGGGCTTCCGATCCGCATATTGAGCAATTTGCATGAGTTCAAGATACTTGTTGGTCTGTTGGATCAATTCTTCTTTTGGAACTTTCTTTTGCTTGAGACCAAAAGCAACATTATCTCGAACAGTCAAATGTGGGAAAATAGCGTAGTTTTGGAAAACCATCCCGATATTGCGTTTGCTGGGTTCCATATTATTGATTTTTGTATCATCGAAGTAAAATTCTCCGCCTTCGATACTGTTGAAACCTGCAATCATACGAAGAAGAGTCGTTTTCCCACACCCTGAAGGTCCAAGAAGGGTAAAGAGACTTCCTTTTGGAATTGTAATGTTCAAATTCTCAATAACAGGGACATCGTGGTAGATTTTTTTGGCGTTAATAATTTTGATCTCACTCATAGTGAACCTCTTTTACTGTTTAGATTGGATATCTGTAAAGATTTCGTTGTATTTCTTAACGATATCTGATTTATTCTTGATGACATAATCATAATCTTCAGTGAGTGTTTTGATTTTGTCAATTGGTTTCATATTTTCGCTTGTTTTGGCATTTTTACGAACAGGACGGTTAGTAGTGGTTGTACCAAGTGTATCTTGTACTTCTTGAGAGATAATGAAATCGATAAATTTCTTGGCATTTTCCATGTTTTTCGCTTTTTTAACGATAGCAGCACTAGCAGGTAGGAAGACGGTTCCTTCTTTTGGATAGACTACCTTAATGTTAGCTCCGTCATTTAAGAGTTTAACTGCTGGATCTTCATAAGAGAGACCAACAGCCATTTCTCCGTCAGCGACTGCTTTATAGACACCAGATGAGCTTGAACCGATTTTACCATCAATAAGCGTGAAGAGATCTTTTACATAAGACCAGGCTTTATCGTCTTTGTAACCACCTTGAGCTTGTAGCATATTTGTTAATTGAGCAAAGGCGCTAGAAGAGTTTGCTGGGTCAGCAGTTGCAATTTTTCCTTTGAGTTCAGGTTTGAGAAGGTCGCTATATCCTTCGATATTCATGCCTTTCGTTAAATCAGGATTGACGATTAAAACACTACCATCTAGTGTATAAGGTGTAGAGTAGCCAGTTGTGTTTTGATATTCTTTGATAACATTATCATTTTCTTTTGAAGTATAGTTTTCAAAGAGTTCTCCGTGGGTAGCATATTGTGTATAAGAACCACCAAAGATGACATCAGCTACAGGAGCTTCTTTTTCTGACTCTAGTTTTTTGAAAAGTTCTCCAGTACCAGCTTGAATCAGTTCTACTTTGATACCATATTTTTCTTCAAAGGCAGGAATAGTTGCTCCAATTAAGCCCTCTGAGTTTGGTGAATAAACGACTAGCGAACCGCCGTCTCCTTTATCAGATGAACCGCCATCGGCAGATTCATTAGAAGAACAAGCAGCAAGACCAAAAAGAGCTAGTCCGCAAGCAGCATAATACATCCATTTCTTTTTCATGATGGATACCTCCGTTGTGTTATTTAAGTTTATTTTAAAACAATGTAAGCGTTTTTAAAACCGACAATTCTATTCTATTAGAGTAAAATTCTCTACAAAAAGAAGAATAGCTTATTTTACTATTCTTCCGAGTGATTTCAATTCCTTTGGGGAAATATGGAGATACTTTTTAAATACTTTGGCAAAATATTTATAGTCTGAAAATCCAACTTGATCAGAGATGTCGCTTAGAGGGGAGTTGGGAGATTCAGCCATCTTATCTATAGCTTGTTTCAGACGATATTGTAAGATATATTCATTTAGAGTCATGGGGAAGTCTTCTTTGATAACTTTATATAGATAGCTTTCGCTATAGTTTAAAGCTTCAGCAATAGTCGCAATCGTAAAATGCTCTGCATAATGCTTGTGGACAAAGGAAATAATTTGTTGAATGATTTGGTTTTGTGTATCAACCTGTTGGATAGAGGTGAGTAAAGTTTGATATTCTTCTAAAAAAGGAGTTTCTTGATAGGTGCTACCTTGTAATCGCAAAACAATTTTTTGAAGACATTCTGTCAACTCCTTGGTATCAATTGGTTTGGATAAGAAATCAACTGCCCCATATTGCATGGCTTTTTTGGCATTTTGAAAATCGTTATAACCTGATAAGATAACTTTTTCATAAGAAAGAGTACGAGTAGCTTCGAACATCATAAAAGCATCCATAATTGGCATTGTGATGTCTGTTAAGACAATATGAGGTTCTTTTTCTTGGATGAGTTTCATTCCCTCTTGACCGTGACTGGCAGTTCCTACGACTTGGATACCTAAGGCAGAGTAGTCTACGGCAATTTCTAACCATTTTCGGATGAGGTGTTCATCCTCTACGATAATGAGCTTAAACATGAGTTAGTCCTTTCGTTATAAATTTGACCCAAGTTTCTCCTTGGCGATTGACTCCTAAATCTAGCTGGACATCAGAAAAGAAATTGCTCAATCGTTTATAGCTGTTAACGATGCCATGCTGGGTATGAGGGCTTTCTAAAGAGTCTAAAATAGCGAGTCGCTCTTGTTTTGTGAGTCCTCCAGCATTATCCTTGACTAAAAAAGTTAGAGAATCTGCTTTCAAGGTAATTTGGATATCTATATGAAGATCAATACGGTATTGCATCCCATATTTTATAGCATTTTCTACTAGAGGAAGCAAGAAAAGTTTAGGAATAGGCTGATTATCGACAGTTTCTGGGCAGACAATATCATAGGAAAAGTGCTCGAAACGAATCTTATGAATAATAAGGTAATCCTCTATAATCTTTAAATCCTGACAAATGGTTGTTTCTTTTTCTAAATCGGTGATACTGTAGCGAAGAATGCGCGTGAGGTTTTGAATCAGGTCTTGTGTGAGAGCGGCATCCATTAAAGAAGTGATTTTAATCGTCTCAAGTGTATTGTAGAGAAAATGAGGATTGAACTGAGCTTCCAGCATTTTTCTTTCAAAAATCCACTTTTCTTTTTCTATGGTCAACATTTTTTGATGAAGTTGATCTAATTCGTACAACATATTGTTGATTTTTTCTGCCATAAACTCAAACTCATCACCTGTTTGTAGAGAAAGCCTTTTTTCTGCTTGTTTAGGAATTTCTTGAAGTTGGTAAACCAAACTTTCAATAGGAACAGCGTTGTGTGTGGCAATTTTATGAGCAATTCGTCTTGCTTGCCAGAAGTAGAGGAAGAATATACATAAGGTGAGGACGGAGGCTAGGCCGAGTAAGCTAGGAATGGGAAAAAAGGATTGAAAAGTATAGATTGAAAAAATAGCACCGACTTTTTCTTTTTGAACAATAAGCGGTTCATTCGCATACCAGTGGGTGCGAGAGTGTAGGAGTTTTTCATCAAATTTTTCAAGAGTGGAGCGAGTAAACTGATTTGTATTGTTGGAAAACATATTTCCAAAGCTATCGGTAATGATGTATTTGGAATTGATCATTGGGAAACTTGAGATGAAATCATTCTCATTTACGAAAGCAATAGTATAGGCCTTAACTCGTTGGTTTTGAAGTAGTGGTTTGATAAAGAGTGTGTAATGTTGCTTATCTGAAGAGAGTGCAATTTTTTCTGTCACTTTTTCTTGAGAAGGATTTTGAATGAGTAGTTTTAGATAGTAGGGAGATAAAATACTTTCTTGATGATTGCGATTGGTACTAAATAGTAATTCACCTGTATCGCTTAGGATAATGAGGTCAGAACTAAGTTTTAATTTAGCTTTTGTCTCGTAAAATAAGCTAAAGACTTCTCGCTCTGTGTGTTTGCCATCCAAAAATCCAAGAATCATTTTATGGTTCATGGTAGTCAGGAGCTCATTATTGGCTTCTTTCATCTCTTGAACCTGCTTGACAATCTGTCTCGTGTCTTTGGAGAGTTGTTGCTTTTGTAAAAAATAGGAAAAACCAAAAAGTAAAATGAGTAGTAAAAGTGAGGTCACAAAGGCTGCGATAGAGCTTCTATGGAGAATTTCTTTTTGGAGAGATTTTTTAAAGGAATGAGACATCCGCTACCTCCTTGGAAGGGTTTTCTGTTATAAGTATAGCAGTTTAAAAATTCTAGAGCAAGGTAAAATAGAAAAGGTTTGGCTAAAATTTTTGGCTAAACCTTTTGAGAAGTTAAGTATGTATTATAGATGCTTGTTATCTGCAAATAGCTAGAGCATTTCAAGGAAATGAACTAGAAATAACAATTAATATGATGGTTCAGAAATACCTTTTGATAATCAATAAGATCTTCAGGATGAAGTGCGTTGACTCCATCCATTTCATATTTCCGATTTAATAAACGATATTTGTTTTCACCAAATTGATGAAAAGGGAGTAGTTGAACTTGGTCGATATTTAATGAGTTAAATAGAGTAGCGAATTCTTCTGCATCCTCTAAACTATTGTTAAAATCAGGGATAACTGGGATTCTTAAAACGATAGTTTTATGTTGAGAAAAAGCATAATGAATGTTTTTAATAATCATTTGATTAAAAACTCCAGTCACTTTTTTATGTTTTATAGAATTATAATGTTTTAGGTCTGTGTAGATAAAATCCACATATTGGATTAAATCAACAAATTTTTCATGATCAACAAAGGCAGTAGTTTCAATGGCAGTGTGTATGTGATGTTCTTTAGCTGACTTTAAGATGGCTTTAGCAAATTCAAACTGAGCAAATATTTCACCCCCTGATAAAGTTAAACCTCCACCGGATTCTTCGTAAAATTCTTTATCTTTTAATACCTCTGTAATAATTTCTTCTACAGTTTTTTCTTCACCTACTAAAGTGAATTTTTCTCGTTGAGCATCTTTCATTTTTTCAGGTTTCATTCTTTGAGATTCAGGATTAGAACACCATGGACAGCGCAGAGGACATCCTTTTAAAAAAACAGTTGTACGAATACCCGGACCGTCATGAATTGAAAAGTGTTGAATATTAAAAATAATTCCTTTAGATATTTCCATAAGAGTTCCTCCTCTTTATAATTCTATCCTATCACAAAAACGAAAGAAAAACAATTACGAACGAAAGTTTAATTTGTTGTTTTTTGCTTTTTATTTTGGTAGAATAAAACGGAGGTGTAAAATGAAAAGATTGGAACAAATTATTAAATTAGTATCAGAATATGAAAAGATTGATGTTAATACATTATCGGAAAAATTAAATGTATCGAAAGTAACGATTAGAAAAGATTTAGATAAATTAGAGTCAAAAGGCTTATTACACAGAGAGCATGGATATGCTGTGTTAAATAGTGGAGATGACTTAAATGTACGCTTGTCAATTAATTATGAAATTAAGAGAAAAATTGTTCAAGAAGCAGTAAAATTGGTATCAGATAATGAAACAATAATGATAGAATCTGGTTCAACCTGTGCTTTACTTGCTGAGGAAATTTGCAAGCAAAAAAGAAATGTCACTATTGTAACAAATTCATTTTTTATAGCAAATTTTGTAAGAGGTTATGATTCATGTCGTGTTATTGTTCTTGGTGGAGAGTTTCAGAAAGATTCACAGGTTACCGTAGGACCTTTATTAAAAGAAATGATACAGACTTTTCATGTGCGTCAAGCTTTTGTTGGGACAGATGGCTACGATAAAGAGATGGGCTTTACAGGAAAAGATTTAATGCGCAGTGAGGTAGTTCAATATATTTCAGCAGCGTCGGATAAAGTCATTGTGCTAACTGACTCAAGTAAATTTGATAAAAGGGGTACAGTAAGAAGATTTGCTTTAAGTCAAGTCTATGAAGTAATAACAGACGAAAAACTTTCTAAACAAAATATAGCTACATTAGAAAATGCTGGGATAATGGTTAAGGTAGTTTCGTAAGAGGTTAAGTGTATGAATCAAGATAGGAATAAACTGCTCTCTAAAATTGCTTATCTGTATTATATTGAAAACTTAAATCAGTCACAAATAGCAGCAAAATTAGGAATTTATAGAACCTCTATTAGTAGAATGTTAACAGAAGCAAGGAATGCAGGAATTGTTAAAATTGAAATAGAGAATTTTGATACCAATATGTTTAAGTTGGAAAATTATGTAAAAGAAAAATATGGTCTGGAAAGTTTAGAAATTATTCCAAATGAATTTGATGACAATCCAACAATTTTATCTGAAAGAATTTCTCAAGTTGCAGCAGGTGTCCTTAGGAATTTAATTGATGATAATATGAAAATTGGCTTTTCTTGGGGGAAAAGTTTAAGTAATTTAGTAGATTTAATTCACAGCAAAAGTGTCCGAAATGTTCACTTCTATCCTCTAGCAGGTGGTCCTAGTCATATACACGCTAAATACCATGTGAATACACTGATTTATGAAATGTCTAGAAAATTTCATGGAGAGTGTACATTTATGAATGCAACAATTGTGCAAGAAAATAAATTGTTAGCAGATGGTATTTTGCAATCAAGATATTTTGAAGATTTGAAAAACAGTTGGAAAGATTTAGATATAGTTGTGGTTGGGATTGGTGATTTTAGTAATAAAGGAAAACATCAATGGTTAGACATGCTTACAGAGGATGACTTTAAAGAATTGACAAAAGTTAAAACTGTAGGGGAAATTTGTTGTCGATTCTTTGATTCAAAAGGTAAAGAAGTTTATGAGAACTTACAGGAAAGAACGATAGCAATCTCTTTGGAAGATTTAAAAAATATTCCTCAAAGTTTAGCTGTTGCTTATGGTGATACGAAAGTATCTGCGATTCTTTCTGTCTTGCGTGCTAATCTAGTAAATCATCTGATTACAGATAAAAATACAATTTTAAAAGTTTTAGAAGAAGATGGTGATTTTTCTTTTCGAAATATTTTATGAGAGTGAAAATGATAGACTGATATCAGTTTATCGTTTTTTCTTTTTTCTTTTTTCTTTTTAGTTGATTGCACATTTGTGCTTATATAAATAAAAATTGTTTATTTGTTGTTTTTAGATTGACAAGTTTATTATGTAGTTGTATTCTATAGTTACAAAAGAAAATTTTAAAATTTCAAATGAAAAAAGCTTTTTACATAGTGAAATGAGGAGGAATTTATGGAAATGATTGTTCCAGATCAAATTATCATGGGTTTAATTTTATATGCTGGCGATGCGAAACAACATATTTATAAAGCGTTAGATTATATAAAAAACGGTACATGTGAACGATGTGAAGAAGAAATCCAGTTAGCTGATGCAGCTTTATTAGAAGCCCATAATCTACAAACAAAATTCTTGGCCCAGGAAGCGTCTGGTACAAAGACAGAAATAACAGCTCTCTTTGTTCATTCACAAGATCATCTCATGACTAGTATGACGGAGATTAATTTAATCAAAGAAATTATTAGTTTGAGAAAAGAACTTCAAAAAAAATAATACTAGAGTATTGTCATTGTTATTAACATAGAGGAGGAAAATATAATGGTGAAGATTGGTTTGTTTTGTGCAGCAGGATTTTCTACTGGTATGCTTGTAAATAATATGAAAATTGCAGCGCAATCTAGTGGAGTTGAAGCAGAAATAGAGGCGTTTTCTCAGTCTAAATTAGCTGATTATGCCCCAAATATAGATGTCGCACTATTGGGACCGCAAGTTGCTTATACATTAGATAAGTCAAAAGAAATTTGTGATAAGTGTAATGTTCCGATAGCTGTTATTCCGATGATGGACTATGGTATGTTAGATGGGAAAAAAGTATTAGATTTGGCCCTATCTTTGATTAGTGGGTAAGAAAAGGAGTTTTATTATGGCAAAGATGGATGTTCAGAAAATCATTGCACCAATGATGAAATTTGTGAATATGCGTGGTATTATAGCTCTAAAAGATGGTATGTTAGCAATTTTGCCATTGACAGTAGTTGGTAGTTTATTCTTGATTATGGGACAATTGCCATTTGAAGGATTAAACAAGAGCATTGCTAGTGTATTTGGAGCAAATTGGACAGAGCCGTTTATGCAAGTCTATTCAGGAACTTTTGCGATTATGGGTCTAATTTCTTGTTTTTCAATTGCCTATTCTTATGCTAAGAATAGCGGAGTAGAGGCTTTGCCAGCTGGGGTTCTATCTGTATCTGCATTCTTTATTTTGCTAAGATCATCTTATATCCCTAAACAAGGTGAGGCAATTGGGGATGCTATTAGTAAAGTTTGGTTTGGAGGTCAAGGAATTATCGGTGCTATCATTATAGGTTTGGTAGTAGGAAGTATTTATACCTTCTTTATAAAGAGAAAAATTGTTATTAAGATGCCAGAACAAGTTCCACAAGCTATTGCCAAACAGTTTGAAGCAATGATTCCAGCATTTGTAATTTTCTTACTTTCTATGATTGTATATATTTTAGCGAGCTCATTGACTAATGGCGGAACATTCATAGAAATGATTTATTCTGCTATTCAAGTTCCATTGCAAGGTTTAACTGGATCTTTGTATGGTGCAATTGGAATTGCATTCTTTATATCATTTTTATGGTGGTTTGGTGTCCATGGACAATCGGTAGTAAATGGAGTAGTGACAGCTCTGCTTTTATCTAATCTTGATGCTAATAAAGCTATGTTAGCCTCTGGTAATCTATCATTAGAAAATGGAGCACATATTGTTACCCAACAGTTTTTAGATTCATTTTTAATTCTATCTGGTTCAGGGATTACGTTTGGTCTTGTAGTTGCGATGCTTTTTGCAGCAAAATCGAAACAGTACCAAGCGTTAGGTAAAGTAGCAGCCTTTCCAGCAATATTTAACGTAAATGAGCCAGTTGTATTTGGATTTCCAATTGTTATGAATCCAGTTATGTTTGTACCTTTCATTCTTGTTCCTGTACTTGCAGCTGTGATAGTATATGGAGCTATTGCAACAGGTTTCATGCAGCCATTTTCAGGAGTTACATTACCTTGGAGCACCCCAGCTATTATATCAGGATTTATGGTTGGTGGATGGCAAGGAGTTATTACTCAGCTGGTGATATTAGCGATGTCTACATTAGTTTATTTCCCATTCTTTAAAGTACAGGATCGTTTAGCTTATCAGAATGAAGCATGATAATTCTAAAAAAACATTTGTGTATTGTCATTAAACACACACATTTGTGCTAAAAATTAGAGAGTTAAAGTTTTTCTAGTTAAAAGCTTGAAATTCTCTAAAAAATCAGGTATTATATTTTCGAAAGAAACAAAAATATTTTCGAAAGAAAGGTGCTTACGATGGTAAATACAGAAGTAGCAAGAACAACAATCAAGACAGAATATTTTGGCAGCCTTACTGAAAGGATGAACAAATATCGAGAAGATGTTTTAAATAAAAAACCTTATATTGATGCTGAGAGAGCAGTTCTAGCAACACGCGCTTATGATCGATATAAGGAACAACCTAATGTCCTAAAACGCGCCTATATGCTGAAAGAAATTTTGGAAAACATGACTATCTATATTGAAGAAGAATCTATGATTGCGGGAAATCAAGCTTCTTCCAATAAAGATGCTCCTATTTTTCCAGAATATACGCTAGAATTTGTTCTCAATGAGTTGGATCTTTTTGAAAAGCGTGATGGAGATGTTTTCTATATTACTGAAGAAACAAAAGAACAACTTAGAAGTATTGCTCCGTTTTGGGAAAATAATAATTTACGTGCTAGAGCTGGTGCCTTGTTACCTGAAGAAGTGTCTGTTTATATGGAAACAGGATTCTTCGGTATGGAAGGTAAGATGAATTCTGGAGATGCTCACTTAGCAGTTAACTATCAGAAACTGTTGCAATTTGGTTTAAGAGGTTTTGAAGAGCGAGCTCGTAAAGCGAAAGCAGCTCTAGATTTAACGGATCCAGCAAGTATTGATAAATATCATTTTTACGACTCTATATTTATCGTAATCGATGCTATTAAAGTATATGCAAATCGCTTTGTTGCTCTTGCTAAAAATTTAGCCGAAAATGCAAATCCTAAACGTAAGAAAGAATTACTTGAGATTGCAGATATTTGCTCTAGAGTCCCATATGAACCGGCAACTACTTTTGCAGAAGCTATTCAATCAGTCTGGTTTATTCAATGTATTTTACAAATTGAATCTAATGGCCACTCTCTTTCATATGGTCGTTTTGATCAATATATGTATCCATATATGAAGGCTGATTTAGAAAGTGGTAAAGAAACAGAAGATAGCATTGTTGAACGTCTGACAAATCTTTGGATTAAGACAATTACAATTAATAAGGTTCGCAGTCAAGCACATACATTTTCTTCAGCAGGAAGTCCTTTATATCAAAATGTTACAATTGGTGGACAGACTCGAGATAAGAAGGATGCTGTTAACCCATTATCTTATTTGGTATTAAAATCAGTTGCACAAACCCATCTGCCGCAGCCTAATCTAACTGTACGTTACCATGCAGGTTTAGATGCTCGTTTCATGAATGAGTGTATTGAAGTGATGAAACTTGGTTTTGGTATGCCTGCATTTAATAATGATGAGATTATTATCCCTTCTTTTATTGCAAAAGGAGTATTGGAAGATGATGCTTATGATTACAGTGCCATTGGATGTGTTGAAACGGCAGTTCCAGGGAAATGGGGCTATCGTTGCACGGGTATGAGTTACATGAACTTCCCTAAAGTTCTACTTATCACGATGAATGATGGAATTGATCCAGCTTCGGGGAAACGGTTTGCACCAAGCTTTGGGCATTTTAAGGATATGAAGAACTTTTCTGAATTAGAAAACGCTTGGGATAAAACACTAAGATACTTGACACGAATGAGTGTTATTGTTGAAAATTCTATTGATTTATCATTGGAACGAGAAGTTCCTGATATTCTATGCTCGGCATTGACTGATGATTGTATTGGTCGTGGAAAACACCTTAAAGAAGGTGGAGCAGTATATGATTATATATCAGGTTTGCAAGTTGGAATTGCAAATTTGTCGGATTCATTAGCTGCAATTAAAAAGTTAGTATTTGAGGAAGAACGTATAAGCCCAAGTCAACTTTGGCATGCATTGGAAACAGATTATGCCGGAGAAGAAGGTAAAGCCATTCAAGAAATGTTGATTAATGACGCTCCTAAGTACGGTAACGATAATGATTATGCTGATAATTTAGTTACTGCTGCTTATGACATTTATGTTGATGAAATTGCTAAATATCCTAATACACGTTATGGAAGAGGACCTATTGGAGGAATTCGTTATTCAGGAACATCTTCTATCTCAGCCAACGTAGGGCAGGGACGTGGGACATTAGCAACTCCAGATGGCCGCAATGCAGGTACACCGCTAGCAGAGGGTTGTTCACCATCACATAATATGGATCAACACGGCCCTACATCTGTTTTAAAATCTGTTTCAAAATTACCAACAGATGAAATTGTAGGTGGGGTTCTCTTAAATCAGAAAGTAAATCCTCAAACGTTAGCCAAAGAAGAAGATAAATTAAAACTAATTGCTTTGTTACGAACATTCTTTAATCGTTTACATGGGTACCATATTCAATACAATGTTGTTTCCAGAGAGACGTTGATTGACGCTCAGAAACATCCTGAAAAACACAGAGATTTAATTGTTCGTGTTGCAGGATACTCTGCATTCTTCAATGTTCTTTCTAAGGCAACCCAAGATGATATTATAGGACGTACTGAGCATACTTTGTAAAATAAAGAGGTTCTTTTTATGGAATTTATGCTTGACACATTAAATTTAGATGAGATTAAAAAGTGGTCTGAAATTTTACCGCTAGCTGGGGTAACTTCAAATCCCACTATTGCAAAAAGAGAGGGTTCTATTAATTTTTTTGAACGAATCAAAGATGTAAGAGAATTGATTGGCTCTGCACCCTCTATTCATGTTCAGGTGATTTCTCAAGATTTTGAAGGCATCTTAAAGGATGCTCATGAAATTCGGAGACAAGCAGGAGATGATATATTTATCAAAGTACCTGTTACTCCAGCTGGATTACGTGCAATAAAGGTGCTAAAAAAAGAGGGCTACCCTATCACTGCAACAGCTATTTATACAGTTATTCAGGGATTATTAGCTATCGAAGCAGGAGCGGATTACCTAGCTCCATATTATAATAGAATGGAAAATCTGAACATTGATTCAAATTCTGTCATTCGTCAATTAGCTCTTGCTATTGATAGACAGAACTCTCCTAGTAAGATTTTAGCTGCATCCTTTAAAAATGTAGCACAAGTAAATAATGCTTTAGCTGCAGGTGCGCATGCTGTTACAGCAGGAGCAGATGTTTTTGAATCAGCTTTCGCCATGCCATCTATCCAAAAGGCGGTTGATGATTTTTCTGACGACTGGTTTGTTACTCAAAATAGTCGTTCCATTTAGATAGAGAGGAAACAAACATGAGAATTTTTGCTAGTCCTTCGAGATATATTCAAGGGGAAAATGCCTTGTTCGAAAATGCCAAATCAATATTGGATTTGGGAAATCGTCCGATTCTATTATGCGATCAGTTGGTTTATGATATTGTTGGAAAACGATTTGAAGATTACCTACATAGGTATGGTTTCCATATTGTTCTAGCCCAGTTTAATGGTGAAGCTTCTGACAATGAAATCAATCGAGTTGTTGCCTTGGCTGAGAAAGAAAATTGTGATAGTATTATCGGGCTCGGTGGTGGAAAGACGATTGATAGTGCAAAAGCTATTGCAGATTTGATTGAAAAACCTGTTATTATTGCTCCAACAATTGCATCGACCGACGCACCTGTATCTGCTTTATCTGTTATTTATACAGATGAAGGTGCATTTGATCATTATCTATTTTATTCTAAAAATCCAGATTTAGTTTTGGTTGATACAAAAGTTATTTCACAAGCTCCTAAGCGTTTATTAGCGTCTGGTATTGCAGATGGTTTAGCAACTTGGGTTGAGGCGCGTGCAGTTATGCAGGCAAATGGAAAAACTATGTTGGGACAAGAACAAACGTTGGCTGGAGTTGCAATTGCGAAGAAATGTGAAGAAACGCTGTTTGCAGATGGTTTACAGGCTATGGCAGCTTGTGAAGCTAAAGTGGTGACACCAGCATTAGAAAATATTGTTGAAGCTAATACTCTATTGAGTGGCCTAGGTTTTGAAAGTGGAGGATTGGCTGCGGCGCATGCAATTCATAATGGTTTTACTGCATTGACGGGTGACATTCATCATTTAACACATGGTGAAAAAGTAGCTTATGGAACTTTGGTACAACTTTTATTGGAAAATAGACCTAAAGAAGAACTTGATAAGTATATTGAGTTTTACAAAAAAATTGGTATGCCAACAACTCTAAAAGAAATGCATTTGGATCAAGTTGGATATGATGATTTAATAAAAGTTGGTAAACAAGCAACTATGGAGGGTGAGACAATCCATCAGATGCCGTTTAAGATTTCGCCTTCAGATGTTGCACAAGCCATTATCGCTGTAGATGCATATGTAAATTCGCAATAAACAATAGAGACTACTGTTTTACAAATGGTAGTCTTTTATTTATCCTCATATTGTATCCGAAGCTCTTTATAAATCAGGAAGTAATACAGGTTGTCAGCTATTTATTGTAAATACATTAATTAGTATTCCAGTCTTATCTTCGGTCTAAAATAAGTATTTTGTGCTATACGAGATAAGCTTCTTGGTTTACTCCTTGATTTTCTGCATAACAATGGGATAAAAAGTGGGAGATAGGGCAAGTCATAGTAATCAAAATTAATGAAATACAGTATACAGTTTTTTCTTTTAACACATTTCAAATTCCCTCAAAAATGGTATAATAGTAACATCACAAAATTGGAGAGAGACCATGAGTTTTTACAATCATAAAGAAATTGAGCCTAAGTGGCAGGGCTACTGGGCAGAACATCATACATTTAAGACTGGAACAGATGCGTCAAAACCTAAGTTTTATGCGCTTGATATGTTCCCTTATCCATCTGGAGCAGGTCTGCACGTAGGACACCCAGAAGGTTACACAGCAACGGATATCCTCAGCCGTTACAAACGTGCGCAAGGCTACAATGTCCTTCACCCAATGGGTTGGGATGCTTTTGGTTTGCCTGCAGAGCAATACGCTATGGATACTGGTAATGACCCAGCAGAATTTACAGCTGAGAACATTGCCAACTTCAAACGCCAAATCAATGCGCTTGGATTTTCTTATGACTGGGATCGTGAAGTCAATACAACAGATCCAAACTACTACAAATGGACTCAGTGGATCTTCACCAAGCTTTACGAAAAAGGCTTGGCCTATGAAGCGGAAGTGCCAGTAAACTGGGTTGAGGAATTGGGAACAGCCATCGCCAACGAAGAGGTTCTTCCTGACGGAACTTCTGAGCGTGGAGGCTATCCAGTTGTCCGCAAGCCAATGCGCCAATGGATGCTCAAAATTACGGCCTACGCAGAGCGCTTGCTCAATGACTTAGATGAACTTGATTGGCCAGAGTCTATCAAGGACATGCAACGCAACTGGATTGGGAAATCAACTGGTGCCAATGTAACTTTTAAAGTTAAGGGAACCGACAAGGAATTCACCGTCTTTACCACTCGTCCTGATACCCTTTTCGGTGCGACTTTCACTGTTTTGGCTCCTGAGCATGAACTAGTAGATGCCATCACAAGCACAGAGCAAGCAGAGGCAGTAGCAGACTACAAACACCAAGCTAGCCTTAAGTCTGACTTGGCTCGTACAGACCTTGCCAAAGAAAAAACTGGTGTTTGGACTGGTGCTTATGCCATCAACCCTGTCAATGGCAAGGAAATTCCAATCTGGATTGCGGATTACGTTCTTGCTAGTTATGGAACAGGTGCCGTTATGGCTGTACCTGCCCATGACCAACGTGACTGGGAATTTGCCAAACAATTTGACCTTCCAATCGTAGAAGTACTTGAAGGTGGAAATGTAGCAGAAGCTGCCTACACAGAGGATGGTCTTCATGTCAATTCAGACTTCCTAGATGGACTCAACAAAGAAGACGCTATTGCCAAGATTGTGGCTTGGTTGGAAGAAAAAGGCTGTGGACAAGAGAAGGTTACCTACCGTCTCCGCGACTGGCTCTTTAGCCGTCAACGTTACTGGGGTGAACCAATCCCAATCATTCATTGGGAAGATGGAACTTCAACAGCTGTTCCTGAAAATGAACTGCCGCTTGTCTTGCCTGTAACCAAGGATATCCGTCCTTCAGGTACTGGTGAAAGTCCACTAGCTAACTTGACAGATTGGCTTGAAGTGACTCGTGAAGATGGTGTCAAAGGTCGTCGTGAAACTAACACTATGCCACAATGGGCAGGTTCAAGCTGGTACTACCTCCGCTATATTGATCCACACAATACTGAGAAATTGGCTGATGAGGACCTTCTCAAACAATGGTTGCCAGTAGATATTTACGTGGGTGGTGCAGAGCATGCCGTTCTTCACTTGCTTTACGCTCGTTTCTGGCATAAATTCCTCTATGACCTCGGTGTCGTTCCAACTAAGGAACCATTCCAAAAACTCTTTAACCAAGGAATGATTTTGGGAACAAGCTACCGTGACCACCGTGGGGCTCTTGTGGCAACCGATAAGGTTGAAAAACGTGACGGTTCTTTCTTCCATGTGGAAACAGGGGAAGAGTTGGAGCAAGCACCAGCCAAGATGTCTAAATCTCTAAAGAACGTTGTCAACCCAGACGACGTGGTGGAACAATACGGTGCTGATACCCTTCGTGTCTATGAAATGTTTATGGGACCGCTTGATGCTTCAATCGCTTGGTCTGAAGAAGGTCTGGAAGGAAGCCGTAAGTTCCTTGACCGTGTTTACCGTTTGATTATGAGTAAGGAAATCCTTGCGGAAAACAATGGCGCTCTTGACAAGGTCTACAATGAAACAGTCAAATCTGTCACTGAGCAAATCGAGTCTATGAAATTCAACACAGCTATTGCCCAACTCATGGTCTTTGTCAATGCGGCTAACAAGGAAGACGAACTCTATGTGGACTACGCCAAAGGATTTATCCAATTGATTGCACCATTTGCTCCTCACTTGGCAGAAGAACTCTGGCAAACAGTTGCGGCAACAGGTGAGTCAATCTCTTACGTGGCTTGGCCAACATGGGACGAAAGCAAATTAGTTGAAGACGAAATCGAAATCGTTGTCCAAATCAAAGGTAAAGTCCGTGCCAAACTCATGGTCGCTAAAGATCTATCACGCGAAGAATTGCAAGAAATTGCTCTCGCTGATGAAAAAGTCAAAGCAGAAATTGACGGTAAGGACATCGTGAAAGTGATTGCAGTACCTAACAAACTCGTTAATATCGTCGTTAAATAACGAGTTTATTAGCTCTATCTGCCACCTTCAATAGTCCACTGGACTATTGAAGCTAACTAAATTGGTTAATATTGTTGTGAAATAAGATAGGAATCCTTTAGAGTAGAATCTGGGGGATTTTTTGAATCTTCTTATGAAAGTATGATATACTATGGGCAACTATAAAGTTTGGAAAGCAAAACAAGGGGAAAGTTATGCCAGTAAATGAATATGGTCAAATGATTGGTGAGTCAATGGAAGGTTATACACCAGGTGAATTGCCTTCTATTGATTTCTTAGAAGGGCGATATGCTCGAATAGAAGCTCTTTCAGTGGAAAAGCATGCGGAGGATTTGCTAGCTGTTTATGGTCCGGATACTCCTCGGGAGATGTGGACATACCTCTTTCAGGAACCAGTGGCAGATATGGAGGAGTTGGTTACCCTTTTAAATCAGATGTTGGCTCGTAAGGACCGTTTTTACTATGCAATCATAGATAAGGCAACTGGTAAGGCTTTGGGAACTTTTTCTCTAATGCGTATTGACCAGGATAACCGAGTAATAGAAGTGGGAGCTGTCACTTTTTCTCCAAAACTCAGGGGGACACGGATAGGGACAGAAGCCCAGTATCTCTTGGCTTGCTATGTCTTTGAGGAGCTTAACTATCGTCGCTATGAGTGGAAATGCGATGCTCTTAACCTGCCATCAAGGCGAGCTGCAGAACGTTTGGGCTTTATTTATGAAGGAACCTTCCGTCAGGCAGTGGTTTATAAGGGGCGTACGAGGGATACGGATTGGTTGTCTATGATTGATAAGGACTGGCCAAAAGTCAAAGCTCGATTGGAATCATGGCTGACTCCTGAAAATTTTGATAAAAATGGACGACAGTACAAGAGCTTGAGAGAATTTTAAGAGGTGGTGACATGATTACTATTAAAAAGCAAGAAATTGTCAAGCTAGAGGATGTTTTGCATCTCTATCAGGCTGTCGGTTGGACAAATTATACAAATCAACCTCAGATGCTGGAGCAGGCCTTGTCTCATTCATTAGCGATTTATGTGGCACTTGATGGTGATGCTGTGGTGGGCTTGATTCGTTTGGTTGGAGATGGATTCTCATCAGTATTGGTTCAGGATTTAATCGTTTTACCAATCTATCAGCGCCAAGGGATTGGTAGTGCCCTAATGAAAGAGGCTTTAGAGGATTACAAAGATGCCTATCAAGTCCAGCTGGTGACAGAAGAGACAGAAAAAAACGTGGGATTTTATCGTTCTATGGGCTTTGAAATCTTATCCACCTATAATTGTATAGGAATGACTTGGATGAATCGAGAAAAATAATAAAACCTGTTTTTCTTAAGCAAAGTTTAAGGATGATCTAGTATTATATAGTTATTAAATAAAGACCTCCTAACTTTATTTAATGAAATCCTAAAACTTTTTTCATCATAATCTCCTAATGAAGCCACCCAATCAGGTGGCTTTTTTGTGGGGTGAGGTGATGGTAATAGAAATTTTTTGAAAAATGGTAGAATTTGAAAAAAGTTAAGCTAGTTTTAAGCTTCGTCTTGTATCATATAGTTATTAAATAAAGACCTCCTAACTTTATTTAATAAAATCCTAAACTTTTCTTTTTCATCATAATCTCCCTTAACTTCACCCAATCAGGTGGAGTTTTTTGGCTCTATTTCAGGCTTTTGAGGAGTTTTCTAAACATCATTTTCCGATATTTTCCGGTATTTTTCGGATTTTGGTTGGGGAATTGGCGGGGACTTTTTAGGAAATATGACTAAGAAATAGGTTTGCTGTTACTTCAGCTACTTCAAACTCAATTTGATTGTAAGTGACTGTTAATTGAAGGACTGGAACTGCTGTAATAATGATTTTGCTTGTCCAGTAGTGGCGTATTAAATGAGGAGTGACATGTAAGATTTTCTATTCGTTTACTAAATCAAAATTTCTATGAAATTGATAGAATCCCTAACTTTCTCTTAAACTTGAAAGTCTTGTTGTAAAGCGGTTAAAGCTTGAGAAGCTGAGAATATAAACCTTTGACAAATTTTGTGAACTATGGGATAATAAAAGGGAATTGAGTACTAGTTCTATATCATAGGCTAGAAAAGACCCCAAGCTCACGACCAAATAAGCTTGAGGTCTTTTTTGACACTATTTGTCCTTGTTTAGCCATTTATCTACTAAGCGAAGAACGACACCGACCACAATTGGTCCGATGATAGTTTTGAGTACTAATTCCATCATGGGCTATCTCACCTCCTTTCGTAGGCGGTGTAGCAGTGCCGTATAATATTATACCACATAAATGTTAAACTCGGGAGTCACCCAATCAGGTGGAGTTTTTTGGCTCTATTTCAGGCTTTTCGGGAGTTTTCTAAACATCATTTTCCGATAACTTTCGCAATCTTGAAAGTCTTGTTGTACAGAGGTTTAAGAGAATATAAACCTTTGACAAATTTTGTGAACTATGGGATAATAAAAGGGAATTAAGTATTGTGTCTATATCATAGGCTAGAAAAGACCCCAAGCTCACGTCCAAATAAGCTTGGGGTCTTTTTGACACTATTTATCCTTGTTTAGCCATTTATCGACTAAGCGAAGAACGACACCGACCACAATTGGTCCGATGATAGTTTTAAGTATTGTATCCATCATGGGCTATCTCACCTCCTTTCGCAGGCGGTGTAGCAGTGCCGTATAATATTATACCACATACGTGCTAAACTCGGGAGTCACCCAATCGGGTGGCTTTTTTGTTTGTGGCTTGGTTTTTTGATATAATAGAGCCATGAGTAGAATTTTAGACAATGAGATAATGGGGGATGAAGAGTTAGTAGAACGCACGCTCCGTCCTCAGTATTTACGTGAATATATCGGGCAGGATAAGGTCAAGGATCAGCTCCAAATCTTTATCGAAGCTGCCAAAATGCGGGATGAAGCGCTGGATCATGTCCTTTTATTTGGACCTCCAGGTTTGGGGAAAACGACCATGGCCTTTGTTATTGCCAACGAACTGGGTGTCAATCTCAAGCAGACGTCTGGGCCTGTCATTGAAAAAGCCGGAGATCTAGTAGCGATTTTGAATGACTTAGAGCCTGGGGATGTTCTCTTTATTGATGAGATTCATCGCTTGCCCATGTCGGTGGAAGAGGTGCTTTATAGTGCCATGGAGGACTTTTACATTGACATCATGATTGGTGCTGGTGAAGGTAGTCGCAGTGTTCATTTGGAGTTGCCACCTTTTACCTTGATTGGTGCGACGACTCGGGCTGGTATGCTCTCAAATCCGCTACGGGCACGTTTTGGAATTACAGGTCATATGGAGTATTATGCCCATGCTGATTTGACGGAAATTGTTGAGCGGACGGCAGATATTTTTGAGATGAAAATCACTCATGAGGCAGCATCCGAGTTGGCCTTGCGTAGTCGTGGAACCCCTCGTATTGCCAATCGTCTCCTCAAGCGCGTGCGTGATTTTGCCCAGATAATGGGGAATGGGGTGATCGATGATCTTATTACCGATAAGGCTTTGACCATGCTGGATGTTGACCATGAAGGTTTGGACTATGTGGACCAAAAAATCCTTCGGACCATGATTGAGATGTACGGTGGTGGCCCTGTTGGTCTAGGAACTCTTTCTGTTAACATAGCAGAAGAGCGTGAGACAGTGGAGGACATGTATGAGCCCTACTTGATTCAAAAAGGTTTTATCATGCGTACGCGGTCTGGACGGGTGGCGACTGCTAAGGCATATGAGCATTTGGGGTATGAGTACAGTGAAAAATAAGCAAGAAATTCTAGAGGCTTTTAGAAAAAATCCAGATATGATGACTATTCTGACTATCATCCGAAACCTGGAGTTGACAGATTCCTGGTTGGCAGCGGGTTCTGTCAGAAATTTCATCTGGAATCTCTTGTCAGACAAATCCCCTTTTGACTGTGAAACAGATGTAGATGTGATTTTCTTTAATCCAGATATTTCTTATGAGGAAACCTTATTACTGGAGAAAAAGCTACGAGAGGATTCTCCTCAGTACCAATGGGAGTTGAAAAATCAGGTCTATATGCATCAGCACAGTCCTCACACTGCTCCCTATACCAGTTCTCGTGATGCTATGAGTAAGTATCCAGAACGATGTACGGCTGTTGGACTACGCTTGAATGAAGAATCCGCTTTGGAACTCTATGCACCTTATAGTTTGGAGGATATTTTGAATTTTCAAGTTCGTCCAACTCCTCATTTTTTAGAGAATCAAGACCGAATGAAGCTCTATCAAACACGATTATCCAAGAAAAATTGGCAGGAGAAATGGAAAAATTTGATTTTTAAAAATACTTAAGGAAACTTTAAGCTAGGAAGTGTATACTAAGTCCATAAGTTAAGAAGACCTTAACTTAAACTCCTAAAACTTTTTCATAATAATCTCCCTATAAAAAATAAAGTCGCCAAATCAGGCGGCTTATTTTTTTGGAAATGGGCTTTGTGCCTGAGAATAATACTCAATGAAAATCAAAGAGCAAACTAGGAAGCTAACCGCAGGTTGCTCAAAACACTGTTTTGAGGTTGCAGATAGAGCTGACATGGTTTGAAGAGATTTTCGAAGAGTATAAATAGCTTAGTGATAGAAGAAAATGAGGAAATATGGTATAATGAAACGATAGATTTTTGAATAGGAATAAGATCATGTTTGGATTTTTTAAGAAAGATAAGGCTGTGGAAGTAGAGGTTCCGACACAGGTTCCTGCTCATATCGGCATCATTATGGATGGCAATGGCCGTTGGGCTAAAAAACGTATGCAACCGCGAGTTTTTGGACACAAGGCGGGCATGGAAGCATTGCAAACTGTGACCAAGGCAGCCAACAAACTGGGCGTTAAGGTTATTACGGTCTATGCTTTTTCTACGGAAAATTGGACCCGTCCAGATCAGGAAGTCAAGTTTATCATGAACTTGCCAGTAGAGTTTTATGATAATTATGTTCCAGAACTACATGCGAATAATGTTAAGATTCAAATGATTGGGGAAACGGACCGCCTGCCTAAGCAAACTTTTGAAGCTCTGACCAAGGCTGAGGAATTGACTAAGAACAACACAGGTTTGATTCTTAATTTTGCCCTCAACTATGGTGGACGTGCTGAGATTACACAGGCTCTTAAGTTGATTTCTCAGGATGTTTTAGATGCCAAAATCAACCCAGGTGACATCACAGAGGAATTGATTGGCAACTATCTCTTCACCCAGCATTTGCCTAAGGACTTACGAGATCCGGACTTGATTATCCGGACTAGTGGGGAATTGCGTTTGAGTAATTTCCTTCCATGGCAGGGAGCCTATAGTGAGCTCTATTTTACGGACACCTTGTGGCCTGATTTTGACGAGACAGCCTTGCAGGAAGCCATTCTTGCCTACAATCGTCGTCATCGCCGATTTGGAGGAGTTTAGGAGGAAATATGACACAGGATTTACAGAAAAGAACCTTGTTTGCAGGAATTGCCCTGGCTATTTTCCTACCGATTTTGATGATTGGGGGACTCTTGCTTCAGATAGCAATTGGAATCATAGCTATGCTAGCCATGCATGAACTTTTGAAGATGAGAGGTCTAGAGACCATGACGATGGAGGGCCTCTTGACCCTCTTTGCAACCTTTGCCTTGACCATTCCCTTGGAGAATTACCTGACTTTTTTGCCAGTTGATGGGAATGTGGTTGCTTATAGTGTTTTGATTTCAATCATGTTAGGAACGACCGTTTTTAGCAAGTCTTATACAATTGAGGATGCTGTTTTCCCGCTTGCTATGAGTTTCTATGTGGGCTTTGGTTTTAATGCTCTATTAGATGCTAGAATTGCAGGTTTAGATAAGGCATTATTAGCCTTGTGTATTGTTTGGGCAACAGACAGTGGTGCCTATCTTGTTGGGATGAACTATGGGAAACGAAAATTAGCTCCGACAGTTTCTCCAAATAAAACCTTTGAGGGGGCCTTGGGTGGTATTTTAGGCGCTATTTTAGTAACTATCATCTTTATGATTGTTGACAGCACAGTCGCTCTTCCGTATGGAATTTACAAGATGTCAGTCTTTGCTATTTTCTTTAGCATTGCTGGACAATTTGGTGACTTACTAGAAAGTTCGATTAAGCGTCACTTTGGTGTTAAGGATTCTGGGAAATTTATCCCTGGACATGGTGGTGTTTTGGATCGTTTCGATAGTATGTTGCTTGTATTTCCAATCATGCACTTGTTTGGACTCTTTTAATCAAAAGACGGAGGAAATACTATGCTCGGAATTTTAACCTTTATTCTGGTTTTTGGGATTATTGTAGTGGTGCACGAGTTCGGACACTTCTACTTTGCCAAGAAATCAGGGATTCTAGTGCGTGAATTTGCCATTGGCATGGGACCCAAGATCTTTGCTCATATTGGCAAGGATGGAACGGCCTATACCATTCGCATCTTGCCTCTGGGTGGCTATGTTCGCATGGCTGGTTGGGGTGATGATACAACTGAAATCAAGACAGGAACTCCTGTCAGTTTGACGCTTACTGATGATGGTAAGGTTAAACGCATCAATCTTTCAGGTAAAAAATTGGATCAAACAGCTCTTCCTATGCAGGTGACCCAGTTTGACTTTGAAGACAAGCTCTTTATCAAGGGCTTGGTTCTGGAAGAAGAAAAAACATTTGCAGTGGATCACGATGCAACGGTTGTGGAAGCAGATGGTACTGAGGTTCGGATTGCACCTTTAGATGTGCAATATCAAAATGCAACTATCTGGGGCAAACTGATTACCAACTTTGCAGGACCTATGAATAACTTTATCTTAGGTGTCGTTGTTTTCTGGATTTTAATCTTCATGCAGGGTGGTGTCAGAGATGTCGATACCAACCAGTTCCATGTCATGCCTCAAGGGGCTTTGGCTAAGGTGGGAGTACCAGAAACGGCACAGATTACCAAGATTGGTTCACATAAGATTAGCAACTGGGAAAGTTTGATTCAGGCTGTGGAATCAGAAACCAAAGATAAGACGGCCCCAACCTTGGATGTGACTATTTCTGAAAAGGGTAGTGACAAACAAGTTACGGTTACTCCGGAAGAAAGTCAAGGCCGTTACCTTCTAGGTGTTCAACCGGGGATTAAGTCAGATTTTCTATCCATGTTTGTAGGTGGTTTTACAACTGCTGCTGACTCGGCCCTCCGAATTCTCTCAGCTCTGAAAAATCTGATTTTCCAACCGGATTTGAACAAGCTAGGTGGACCTGTTGCCATCTTTAAGGCAAGTAGTGACGCTGCTAAAAATGGAATTGAGAATGTCTTGTACTTCTTGGCAATGATTTCCATCAATATCGGGATTTTTAATCTTATTCCGATTCCAGCCCTGGATGGTGGTAAGATTGTGCTCAATATCCTAGAAGCCATCCGCCGCAAACCATTGAAACAAGAAATTGAAACTTATGTCACCTTGGCCGGAGTGGTCATCATGGTTGTCTTGATGATTGCTGTGACCTGGAATGACATTATGCGACTCTTTTTTAGATAATCGAGGAATATTATGAAACAAAGTAAAATGCCTATCCCAACGCTTCGCGAAATGCCAAGCGATGCTCAAGTTATCAGCCATGCTCTTATGTTGCGTGCTGGTTATGTTCGCCAAGTATCTGCAGGTGTTTATTCTTACCTACCACTTGCTAATCGTGTGATTGAAAAAGCTAAAAATATCATGCGCCAAGAATTCGATAAGATTGGTGCAGTGGAGATGTTGGCTCCTGCCCTTCTCAGTGCAGAATTGTGGCGCGAATCAGGTCGTTACGAAACTTATGGTGAGGACCTTTACAAACTAAAAAACCGTGAAAAATCAGACTTTATCCTAGGTCCAACTCACGAAGAAACCTTTACAGCTATTGTCCGTGATTCTGTTAAGTCTTACAAGCAATTGCCACTTAACCTTTACCAAATCCAGCCTAAGTATCGTGATGAAAAACGCCCACGTAATGGACTTCTTCGTACACGTGAGTTTATCATGAAGGATGCTTATAGTTTCCACGCTAACTATGATAGCTTGGACAGTGTTTATGATGAGTATAAGGCTGCTTATGAGCGTATTTTCACTCGTAGTGGTTTAGACTTCAAGGCTATCATTGGTGACGGTGGAGCCATGGGTGGTAAGGACAGCCAAGAATTTATGGCCATTACACCTGCTCGTACAGACCTTGACCGCTGGGTTGTCTTGGACAAGTCAGTTGCCTCATTTGACGAAATTCCTACAGAAGTGCAAGAAGACATCAAGGCAGAATTGCTCAAATGGATGGTCTCTGGTGAAGATACCATTGCTTACTCAAGTGAATCTAGCTATGCGGCTAACTTGGAAATGGCAACAAACGAGTACAAACCAAGCAACCGTGTTGTCGCTGAAGAAGAAGTGACTCGTGTTGCAACACCAGATGTTAAATCAATCGATGAAGTTGCAGCCTTCCTCAACGTTCCAGAAGAACAAACGATTAAAACCCTCTTCTACATGGCAGATGGTGAGCTTGTTGCAGCCCTTCTAGTTGGAAATGACCAACTCAACGAAGTCAAGTTGAAAAACCACTTGGGAGCAGATTTCTTTGACGTTGCTAGTGAAGAAGAAGTGGCAAATGTTGTTCAAGCAGGATTTGGTTCACTTGGCCCGGTTGGTTTGCCAGAGAATGTTAAAATCATTGCAGATCGTAAGGTGCAAGATGTTCGCAATGCAGTTGTCGGTGCTAACGAAGATGGCTACCACTTGACTGGTGTGAACCCAGGCCGTGATTTTACTGCAGAATATGTGGATATCCGTGAAGTTCGTGAGGGTGAAATTTCTCCAGACGGGCAAGGAGTCCTTAACTTTGCGCGTGGTATTGAAATTGGTCACATCTTCAAACTCGGTACTCGCTATTCAGCAAGCATGGGAGCAGATGTTTTGGATGAAAATGGCCGTGCTGTGCCAATCATCATGGGATGTTACGGTATCGGTGTCAGCCGCCTCCTTTCAGCAGTGATGGAACAACACGCTCGTCTCTTTGTTAACAAAACGCCAAAAGGTGAATACCGTTACGCATGGGGCATCAACTTCCCTAAAGAATTGGCACCATTTGATGTGCATTTGATTACTGTCAATGTCAAGGACGAAGAAGCACAAGCTCTGACAGAAAAACTTGAAGCAAGCTTGATGGGAGCTGGTTACGAAGTCTTGACAGACGACCGTAATGAACGTGTCGGAGTCAAATTCAGCGATAGTGACTTGATTGGATTGCCGATTCGTATCACTGTTGGGAAGAAAGCGGCTGATGGCATCGTAGAAGTGAAGATTAAAGCGACTGGTGATACCATCGAAGTTCATGCAGATAACTTGCTCGAAACGCTTGAAATTCTCAGCAAGAAATAAAAACTATAATCAGAAGAAAAACAAGGAAAAAATGTAACTAGTTTTTACCTTGTTTTTTCTGTATAATGGGAAAAATGAGTAGATAAAGAGGTAAATGTATGCTAAGATTTCCAAAGGATTTTGTCTGGGGATCCTCTACTTCTGGACCACAAACAGAAGGACGTGTAGCTGGTGACGGTAAGGGAGATAATCTCTGGGATTATTGGTACCAAGTGGAGCCAAATCGTTACTATAATGGGATTGGTCCAGATAAGACATCGACCTTTTATGAAAATTGGGAACAGGATATTGAGCTACTGGTAGAAACTGGTCACACAGCCTTTCGGACTTCTATTCAATGGTCACGGATTTTTCCACAAGGGCGTGGGGAAGTCAATGCTCAAGGTGTGGATTTCTATCGTAAGGTTTTTGAGGCTATTAAGGCTAAAGGAATTCGTCTTTTAGTCAATCTCTATCATTTTGATCTGCCTTTTGCTCTTCAAGAAGATGGGGACGGTTGGGAAAATAAGGCGACTGTCTCAGCCTATGAAGACTATGCTCGTTTTTGTTTTGAGACTTATGGAGATTTAGTGGATCAATGGATTACCTTTAACGAGCCAATCGTTCCAGTAGAATTTGGATATTTTTACGATGCCCATTATCCACATAAGGTGGATGCAGAAGCGGCGGTTAAAGTAGCTTATCATACACAATTGGCCAGCAGTCAGGCGGTTAAGGCTTGTCATGAACTTTTGCCAGATTCCAAGATTGGGATTGTCCTCAACTTGACACCGGCTTATCCACGTAGCCAGCATCCTGCTGATGTCAAGGCTGCTCGTATTGCGGATCTCTTTCAGGCCCAATCTTTCTTAGATCCGTCTGTTTTGGGGACTTATCCACAGGAGTTGGTAGAAATCTTGCATGAACACGGTCTCTTGCCTGATACTACGGAGGAAGAGTTGGAGCTCATTCGTGAAAATACAGTGGATTTCCTTGGTGTCAACTACTATCAGCCTTTGCGTGTTATGGCACCTCGATTTGCTAAGCATCCAGAGAGTCCACTCTTACCCGAACATTTTTACGAGCCTTATGTGATGCCTGGACGTAAAATCAATCCTCATCGTGGCTGGGAGATTTATGAGCAAGGGATTTATGACATTGCCCAAAATATCAAGGAAAATTATGGTAATATCGAGTGGATGTTGACAGAGAATGGTATGGGTGTTGAAGGAGAGGAAAAATTCCGTCAAGATGGGATGATTCAAGATGATTATCGTATTGACTTTGTAAAAGGTCATCTTCGTGAACTGCACCGTGCCATTGAAGACGGAGCCAATTGTAAGGGCTACTTAATTTGGACCTTTATCGATTGCTGGTCATGGCTCAACAGCTATAAAAATCGCTATGGTTTGGTCGAATTAGACTTGGAAACGCAAGAACGTCGTCTGAAGAAATCAGGGCACTGGTTCAAGGAATTAAGCGATAATAATGGATTTTAAAAAGGACTCTGACTGATTATCCTAATTGGTCAGAGTTTTTTGCTTACAGGAGATGAATTTTAACTATACCAATTTTAACTCTTGACAAGTGAAAGAAACAAGTATATACTGTTTTTGCTGATTCTATAAAAGAGGAATTAGACTATACCAATTTAAGGAGAAAGCACAGCTTGCCTGTGTCGTATATACTATGTGTGGAATTGTTGGTGTTGTTGGAAACACAAATGCAACTGATATTTTGATTCAAGGGCTTGAAAAGCTCGAATACCGTGGCTATGATTCTGCGGGGATTTTTGTCTTAGGTGGTGCTGAGAACCATTTGGTGAAGGCTGTTGGTCGTATTGCAGAATTGTCTGCTAAGACAGCTGGTGTTGAGGGAACAACTGGTATCGGACATACTCGTTGGGCAACTCACGGGAAACCAACTGAGGACAATGCTCACCCACACCGCTCTGAGACTGAACGTTTTGTTTTGGTGCACAATGGGGTGATTGAAAACTACCTTGAAATCAAGGAAGAATACCTTGCAGGTCACCATTTCAAGGGGCAAACAGATACTGAAATCGCCGTTCATTTGATTGGAAAATTTGCGGAAGAAGAAGGCCTCTCAGTTCTTGAAGCCTTCAAAAAAGCTCTTCACATCATCCGTGGTTCTTATGCCTTTGCCTTGGTTGACTCACAAGATCCTGAAGTTATCTACGTAGCTAAGAATAAATCACCACTTTTGATTGGTCTTGGGGAAGCCTACAACATGGTCTGCTCAGATGCGATGGCTATGATTCGTGAAACCAACCAATATATGGAAATTCATGACCAAGAATTGGTAATCGTCAAGGCTGATAGTGTCGAAGTTCAAGACTATGATGGCAACAGTCGTGAGCGTGCTAGCTATACTGCAGAACTTGACTTGTCAGATATCGGTAAAGGAACTTACCCTTACTACATGCTCAAGGAAATTGACGAGCAACCAACGGTTATGCGTAAACTCATCCAAGCCTACACAGATGAGGCTGGTCAAGTTGTCGTAGACCCAGCTATCATCCAGGCTGTTCAAGACGCAGACCGTATCTACATTCTTGCAGCTGGAACATCTTACCACGCAGGATTTGCTTCTAAGAAGATGTTGGAAGAATTGACAGATACACCAGTTGAACTGGGAATCTCATCTGAGTGGGGCTACGGTATGCCACTTCTCAGCAAGAAACCACTCTTCATCTTTATCAGCCAGTCTGGTGAAACAGCGGATAGCCGTCAGGTTTTGGTTAAGGCTAATGAAATGGGAATCCCAAGCTTGACAGTGACAAACGTCCCAGGTTCAACTCTTTCTCGTGAAGCTAACCATACCATGCTTCTTCATGCAGGTCCTGAAATTGCCGTGGCATCAACAAAGGCTTATACAGCACAAATCGCAGCCCTTGCCTTCCTGGCAAAAGCAGTCGGAGAAGCAAATGGCAATGCTAAAGCGCAAGCCTTTGACCTGGTTCATGAGTTGTCAATCGTAGCTCAGTCTATCGAATCAACTCTTTCAGAGAAAGAAACCATTGAAGCCAAGGTTCGTGAGCTTCTTGAAACAACTCGCAATGCCTTTTATATTGGGCGTGGTCAAGATTACTATGTAGCCATGGAAGCAAGTCTCAAACTTAAAGAGATTTCTTACATCCAGTGTGAAGGCTTTGCGGCAGGAGAACTCAAGCATGGAACCATTGCCTTGATTGAAGAAGGAATACCTGTTTTGGCCCTCTTGTCAGATCCAGTCCTTGCCAACCATACTCGTGGAAATATCCAAGAGGTCGCAGCCCGTGGTGCCAAGGTTCTCACTATCGCAGAAGAAAATGTTGCTAAAGAGACAGATGATATCGTCCTTACGACTGTACACCCTTACCTCTCACCAATTTCAATGGTCGTGCCAACGCAATTAGTCGCTTACTTTGCAACACTTCACCGTGGTCTCGATGTGGACAAACCACGTAACCTTGCTAAATCAGTAACGGTAGAATAAGCTAAAAAAGTCTAGTTATCTAGGCTTTTTCTTGTGAGCAAATTGGTTGCCTGTACTCAAGATTCGTGTTAGAATAATTTTTCAAATTGAAGGACAGAAATAGACAGGGAGAATCACAATGGTAGAATTGGGAATTTCAACATTTGGGGAAACAACGGAGCTTGAAGGGACTGGGCAAACTTACAGTCATGCCGAACGCATTCGTCAGTTGGTGGCAGAGATTGAACTAGCTGACAAGGTTGGCTTGGATGTATATGGGATTGGTGAGCACCATCGAGAGGATTTTGCGGTATCTGCGCCAGAGATTGTCCTGGCAGCTGGGGCAGTCAATACCAAGAAAATTCGTTTGACCAGTGCAGTCAGCATTCTCTCGAGCATGGATCCGATTCGCTTGTTCCAACAGTATGCCACTATCGATGCTTTGTCAAATGGACGTGCGGAGATTATGGCCGGAAGGGGTTCTTTCACGGAATCTTTTCCCTTGTTTGGATATGATTTGAAAGACTACGAAGCCCTCTTTGATGAGAAATTAGACTTGCTTCAGTTAGTCAATGAAAAGACCAAGCTAGACTGGAAAGGGCGATTGACCCAAACACTCTCTGGCAAAGAAGTCTATCCTCGTCCAGTTCAGGACAAATTACCCTTGTGGATAGCGACAGGTGGTCATGTCGAATCAACAGTGAAGATTGCTCAGGAAGGCCTACCGATTGTCTATGCCATTATTGGTGGCAACCCTCGTTATTTTAAAAAGTTGATTCAGGCTTATCGTGAGATTGGGAGCGAAGCGGGTTATGCTAGCCAGGAACTAAAGGTTGGAGCTCATTCTTGGGGTTGGATTGCTGAAGATAGCGAGCAGGCTGTAAAAGATTATTTCCATCCGACCAAGCAAGTGGTGGATGCAATTTCCAAAGACCGTCCACACTGGCATGAATTGAGTTATGAGCAATATTTGGAGCAAGTTGGGCCAAATGGTGCTATGTTTGTGGGAAATCCAGATCAGGTGGCAGAAAAATTGATTCGCATGATTGAGGATTTAGATTTGGACCGTTTCATGCTCCATCTACCGCTTGGTTCCATGCCTCATGACCAAGTCCTGAGAGCTATTGAACTCTTCGGCACGCAAGTGGCTCCAAAAGTACGGGCTTATTTTGCCATGAAAGAGGCTTAATAAAAAATCCTAATCAGGCTGATTAGGACGACAAATATTGTACAAAAAATAATCCCCCGAGCGTTAATGCTTGGGGGATTTTTCTATAGGAGGGCTAGTTTAGTTCTCTTTTTTGTTTTTTAGCAAGAAGCCGAGACCTAGAAGGGCAAGGAGACTAATTCCTGTAAACAGGAGTTTGTTATCGTTGTGCTTAGTTATATCTAGTTATATCTAGTTATATCTAGCTATGCAAAGGTTATACAGTAGCAGTTTTAGCTAACCCATTCACCGTTTTCATTGACCAAATAGCCTTCAACTCTTGTATTAACTGCAAGTTTACCTGATGAATCAACATAGTACCATTTGCCAGAAACTTCAAACCATTGATTTTCTTTCATAGCTCCTGATGGCTCAAGATAGTACCAAGTATCTCCATCCTTAACCCAACCGGTTGACATAGAACCGTTACTATTTAGGAAGTACCAAACATTGCCATCTTTGACCCATCCAGTTACCATAGAGCCATCATCTTTTAGATAATACCAAGTATCTCCATCTTTTATCCAACCAGTAGCTAGAGAACCGTCTGCTTTATGGAAATACCAGATGCCATTTTCTTGTTTCCAACTAGCTTTAGTTGTCTGATTTGGAGTTTCCGATTTCTTATTTGTATAAGCTGGAGTATAGGAAGTGACAATAGTTTGAGTAGGCGTAGATGGAAGTGATTGAGTATTATTGTCCTTATGTGGTTGTTCAGCTTGTGAATCAGCTGTAGCTTGGCTAGGTTTATTTTCCGCATCAGCTACTGTTGCAGATGGTTTAGTAGAATCAGGTCTAGCTTCTGGAGCTGGGTCTTGATGTGCAGGGTGAGAAGCTTCATTTTGATGTTCAGGCTTGGAAGGGGTTGAGTCTGGTTTCTCTTCTGCAGTTGACTCATGGCTAGTTCCATTTTGAGAGACTCGAAGAACAGTAGCTGTAAGGGCATTCAATTTCAAGCCTTTTTCAGTCCATTCAAGTCCTTTCGGGTTGGCAATTCCGACTGGTCCTGCTTGGTTCTCATCTGCCAAAACTTCAACATTTCTGAGGTGGGCAAAGGCAGTTCCCAAATTAAATTCGCGAGCTTTTTCGTCCGCATTGACAAAGACTGCGTAGATATCACCGTTTGGAGCAGTAATTTGGTAGCCAATCACTACGTCCTCTTTTTCCACACCATTTTGGCCTGGGACAGTGATGAGGTGGACACGATCTTTGATATCTTGAAGACTCTTAAGTCGGAAGGCATCTGTAGATTGACGAAGGGCAATCAAACCTTTCATATAGTCACGGCTCTTGACATTTTCAGGATATGCTTTTCCATCTGTAGCCTTAGTCCAGTCAAACTTGTTGACTGCATCGCTAGAATCGTAAGAGTCATGGATGAAGTAAGGATAGTCAAACGGATTGCCATCCTTATCACGCAACAAGTGAGATTTGTTTGGTTGTTTGTCCTCTGCTACTGGAGTCTTGTAGGCTGGGTCACGGAATTGTTTAGTACGTCCATATTCCTGACCGGAGTGGATAAATGGAGTTCCTTGAGCTGTCAAGACCATGAGATTTCCAAGTCGTAAACGACGGTGGATTTCAGCATAGTTCTCAGCCTTGCTTGGGTCTTTTTTGATAGACTGGGCAATGATGTCAAAGAGGGTCAAGTTATCATGGGCTGCGATGTATTGGATGACATCTCCAGGACTGTCTGCTTCAAAGTTGGTTGGTTGAGCAATGAGATTTTTGAAGACAGTGTTGACATCACGCTTGCCACCTGTGATAAAGGCAGGTTGACCTTCGTTTGGATAACCAGATTTGAGGTTGTTACGGATGTCATCTGAAAAGACAGCGACAGTATCGGTATGTTTCATCCAATCTTGGTCAGCAGCTTTAGTAGGCATATTTTCATCACCAGCATAGGTTCTCCAACCTTCACCAAGCATGATTAGGTTTGGATTGAGGGCGCGTGCAGCCTTGTAAGCTTCTTCGATAGAAGCGGCGTCATGGTCTCCCATCATATCGAAACGGAAGCCATCCACTTTGTAGGTATCAACTAGATATTTGATAGAGTCAACTAGGATCCGTTTACTCATATGGTGGGTTGTCCCCAAGCGTCCACCACCAAAGCTAGTTCGAGGTGTCCCATCAGCATCCATAAAGTGGTAGTAGTTTGGTTCTAAATCTTCAAAGAGATCGACTTTGGCTGTATGGTTATAAACTACGTCTAGGATAGCTCCCATGCCACGTTTGTGGATTTCGTTGATGAGGTTTTTAAATTCTGCGATTCGTTTTTCTGGATTCTTAGGATCGCTTGAGTACATACCAGTCAATGAGAAGTAGTTTTGAGGGTCATATCCCCAGTTGTAGTTGCTGTTGCTTGAAGCATAGTCAGACAAGCGTTCATGGTTTTTCAATTCATTGACAAAGTAGTAAGACAAGACTGGAAGGAGCTGGATGTGGGTCACACCTAAGTCTTTGAGATAGTCTAGTTTTTCGATAAAGGCTTCAAAAGTACCAAATGGCTTAGTCAAATCTTTTGCGATGGCAGGATCTGAAGTGAAGTCACGCACATGAGCTTCGTAGATAACGGCATCTTCACGAGTCTTGAAGTTGTGAATCTTACCATAAGTCAAGTCTTGAGGTCCGAGTTTGGCTGGATTTACAAAGGCAGCTTTAGCCACTTTATGGGCATCGTCTGTTTTTGCAAGATCGCTGTTCCAAGCAGCGAGAGATTTAGCGTAAGGATCGAGTGCAAGAACAGTTTTCCCTTGACGCTCGATTTGGTATTGATAATAGTATCCAGTGAAATCTTTGATGCCTAATTTGTTTGTGCTATCTAGAGTTTGTTTCCAAGTTCCTCTTTCCCCTTTTTCAAGAGCGACAGTTCCAACTACTTTGTCAGGGTCATTCTTGTCGTAGACAACAACAGAAACCTTATCAGCACTTGGTGACCAAAGGGTCAAATCAACTTGTTTTCCTTCTTCTTTTAAGTCAGCTCCAAGTTTGCCATCATAGCTGTAAGTCTCATCTTTAAGGCGCCAGCTTGTTTTGGTAGTGAATTGGTCGGAATTGTAGCTAACGGTATAAGGATGTTTTGTGTCAGAGAAATCTCCGCTGTAGGTCACTTTCTTACCAGCTTCATCGATTGCAACATCGGTGATAGTTACTTTGTTTCCTAGGTGATTAGTGATGTTGGAGTGTTTGAGGATATCCTCTTTTTTAGCACCGACTAGTGTTGAAAAACTACTTTCAATGCTAGATGTTCCTACGTGTTGGGCTCCTGTCATACGGATATCATGGACATAGTATGGATTTGTGTAAATCGATTCGTCATCGTCTTTTAGAAAAATTTGGCTATGATTTTTCAAATCTGTGAACTTATAATCTTCTTTACGGATTTTCACGTCGTCTCCTTGTTTGCTCTCATCTAGTAATAAAAAGCCAAATTCTTTGGCGGCATCCTTAAGAGGGATGTCGATATAGCGACCATATTTGCCTGTAGCCGTAAAGTCTGTTCCGTCAGGCCATTGAGCGCTACTTGGATTTTTCACATCTCCCCAGTACCAGAGAGATTTCTTGTCATAGTTGCCATCCGTGCGGTAGTAGTTGACGCGAACAGTTCCTGCAGGTTGTGGTTCGTAAGAGAAAACCTTGTAATCTTGGTCCAACCAAGCCTCGTTCATTTTTGGAACTAGTTTTTCTACAGATTTATCGCCGGTTAGATTTTTTCCAGCTGTATTGTTGATGAGGAAGCTAATTTTCTTGGCTTGTTCTCCCTTTAATTTGACATCTAGGTAGTAGCCATAGTCATCTTTTTTGGCATCCTTAAAGGACAAGGCTCCGTTAGGCCAGTTTTCAGATGGTTTTTCAACATCGTCCCAAGTCCATAGTCCTTGAGCATCCTTGTTTTCTTCAGGAAGTTTTTTGACATGGATACGGAAGTAATTGTCTTCGATTGGCTCTTCTGCCTTAGTTTCAGTCGTTACTGGACTAGCAGAAGTGGTTGGCTCATTTGAACGATCTTGTCCGGTTTGTGGTGCTGAATCGGCTAGGCTTGCAACAGGAGTTGTTGGCTCTGTTGCAGGTTTTTCTTCTTTTTTCTCTAGGGAAGCGTTTGCATTTTCGGGTGAAGAAATATCACTTTCTTTCTTACCAGAGCCAGCTGCTGTATCAGTGAGAGGTTGGGCAAGGATGGTTGTATTTCCGTTGCTGGGTTCGTTAGTGGTTGTTGTACTTTCGTCGGCTGAGATAGTTGGCGTAGCCATAGCAAGTAGGACAAGGCTTGCGCCGATAAGGACAGAACCAGTTCCATTTTTGAGGGAACGGATGCTGTAGACCATTTTTTTCTCAGTTTGAGCTGGTGTTTTTCTCATAATGATTCTCCAATCAATAAATTTCTATATCAGTATAGCATGTAGCAAAATAATATGCAAGCGTTTTCTTTGGTTTGTCAAAGAAATTCTTACTTTTGAGAAGTTTTCCGTATTATTTTATATATCAGTATAAATGGTGGAGATAAAAATGTCACATAAGACAAGACGTATTATTAGGAAGAGGATGTGTTCTCAGATATTTTTATTCAGAAATTGATCTCTAATATTTCTTTTAAAAAGTTCATCTAGCGAAACTATAAATAGGAAGAGAAAAAGCTAGCGCTTCTCAAGTTTTATCTAGTTTCCAAACTATAGTATTTACTGGAAATCTAAAGAAAATATCAGAAAAATTCAGCAAACGTTTTCTTCTTATTTTCTTGACTTTTTTGCTGGTTTGTGCTTGACTTTTACTTGAAATTTGATAGACTATAGACAAATAGGAAAACGTATTCATTTAAAAACGGAGGAATAAGGAATGAATCAAGAAAAACGTTTGCATCGCTTTGTCAAAAAGTGTGGACTCGGTGTGTGTAGTGCTGTTGTTGCGGCCTTTTTATTGAACGCTCAGGGAGTAGCTTTGGCTACAGAGCAAGGGAATCGTCCAGTTGAGACAGAAAACATCGCTCGTGGAAAACAAGCTAGTCAAAGTTCTACTGCTTATGGAGGAACTGCTATACGAGCAGTGGATGGTAATGTTGATAGTGACTATGGGCACCATTCTGTAACGCACACAAACTTTGAAGACAATGCTTGGTGGCAAGTTGATCTTGGAAAAACAGAGAATGTTGGAAAAGTTAAACTTTACAATCGTGGAGATGGGGATGTAGCTAATCGTCTTTCCAATTTTGATGTTGTTTTGTTAAATGAAGCAAAACAAGAAGTTGCTCGTCAACACTTTGATAGTTTGAATGGGAAGGCAGAACTTGAAGTTTTCTTCACCGCCAAAGACGCTCGTTATGTAAAAGTGGAGTTGAAAACTAAAAATACCCCATTGAGCTTGGCAGAAGTGGAAGTATTCCGTTCAGCAACAACTCAAGTTGGACAGGATAGAACTGCACCAGTAGTAGATCAAACATCAGCATTGAAAGACTACCTTTTTGGCTTAACTTATAATCCTTTGGATATTTTAACTCGCAAGGGAGAAACCTTAGAAAATCGCTACAACACAAGTGCTAAGGAACAAAATGGAGAGTTTGTCGTTGTAGAAAAAATCAAGAAAACCCTCTCTACAGGCACAGCAGATGTTTCCATCAATGGAAATCAAAATGTCTTCCTAGGTGGCTTGTATAAGGCAAACCAAAATCTGCTAGAAAATCAGCCAGAATTGATTAGTCTTGCCCGTGCAAAGGGGACAGTCAGCGTCGATTTACCTGGTATGATTCAGTCTGACAGCCGAATTGAAGCAGATCCTACAACTAGTGGTATGCAGTCTGCGATGAATACCTTGGTTGAAAGATGGACAAAGAATTACTCATCTAGCCATTCCGTTCCTGCCCGTGTTCAGTATGAATCAACTACAGCCTATAGCATGAACCAATTGAAAGCAAAATTTGGTGCAGACTTTGAAAAAGCAGGTGCACCGCTCAAGATTGACTTTGAGGCTGTGCAAAAGGGTGAAAAGCAAATTGAAGTTGTAAACTTCAAACAAATCTACTATACAGCGACATTTGATGCACCGACCAATCCAGCGGCTGTATTTGACAAGAGTGTGACACCTGAAGATTTAAAACAAAGAGGCGTTGATTCACAAACTCCACCTGTATATGTATCAAACGTTTCTTACGGACGTCAAATCTATGTTAAGTTTGAGTCAACAAGTAAGTCTACTGAATTAAAAGCAGCTATCAATGCGGTTATCAAAGGCGCAACAATTGCTCCAAATTCTGAATGGAGCCGTCTATTGAAGAATACTTCTGTAACAGCGGTAATTGTAGGAGGTAATGCTAGCGGTGCCGCCAAAGTTGTCACAGGAACAGTCGAAAACTTGAAGGAACTCATCAGAGAAGGAGCTAACTTTAGCGCTCAAAGTCCAGCTGTGCCAATCTCATATAAGACTGCCTTCCTAAAAGATAATGCCCAAGCAACTTTACAAAATAGTACAGACTATATCGAAACGAAGGTTACTTCTTACAAAAATGGCTTCTTGAAACTTCATCATAAGGGTGCTTATGTTGCGCGTTACTACATCTATTGGGATGAAATTACATATGATGAACAAGGAAATCCAGAAATCCGTTCACGTCAATGGGAAGATAACGGAAAAAACAGAACTTCAGGCTTCCAAACAGAGATTCAATTTAAAGGAAATGTCCGTAATCTTCGCATCAAGGTTCAAGAAAAGACGGGTCTTGTATGGGAACCATGGCGTACAGTTTACAACCGCACAGACTTACCACTAGTACAACAGCGTACAATTACACATTGGGGAACAACTCTAAACCCTAAAGTTGATGAAAAAATTGTGAATGAGTAACGATTTGATTTACTTGATTCGATAGTAAACAGTGAAGAGGAGAAACTTCGATTTCTCCTCTTTTATGATTGACTTTTGAGAGAATGAAAAGGGTAACTTCTATAGCAGATTGAAACTAGAATAGTACGTTGTTGCTATTAAAACATTTCTAGAAATTAAGTTGACTTTCCCAATAGATTTGTTCATGTCTTATTTCAATTCAATATAAAACTAACTTCCAGTTTTCCACAACCTAGCTTTTAGTATGAGAAAAAATGCGTTGTTACAGACATAAGGAGCTTTTTGAGAAGTGGGCAATCCGTGCAATCAGATTTGACGGATGTTGGATGCATGATGCGATTGCGCTTAATTTCCTTTGAAATCGTTGACGGGCCTTTTCCCATATTCTCAACGATGGAACGGAAAGTCTCACACTTAATTCCACCATAAAAATCCGTTTTAGACTAATTTCCACTTTGGTAAGGCAAGTGGAAATTACTTTGAGAACTTACCCCCCAGCTAAAAATAACAATAAAAAAGAAAAATATCTTGACAACCAAGGGAAAATTTTGTTACAATAATAGACAGTACTTTTTACTTTTGGTCTCTCAAGAGTGTACAGGGACGTGCTGACAAATGTTGCAAAAGTACACACAGATGATAGCTGTCACCAAGTGTATCATCACCAAAAATAAAAAAACACAGGAGAATGTAGATGCCTACAATTAACCAATTGGTTCGCAAACCGCGTAAATCAAAAGTAGAAAAATCTAAATCACCAGCTTTGAACGTTGGTTACAACAGTCATAAAAAAGTTCAAACAAACGTTTCTTCACCACAAAAACGTGGTGTTGCAACTCGTGTTGGAACAATGACACCTAAAAAACCTAACTCAGCCCTTCGTAAATTCGCTCGTGTACGTTTGAGCAACCTTATCGAAGTTACTGCCTACATCCCAGGTATCGGACACAACTTGCAAGAGCACAGCGTGGTGCTTCTTCGTGGTGGACGTGTAAAAGACCTTCCAGGGGTACGTTACCATATCGTCCGTGGTGCACTTGATACTGCAGGTGTTAACGATCGTAAACAAGGCCGTTCTAAATACGGTACTAAACGTCCAAAAGCATAAGGAAAGGGGATAAAGAGAAATGAGTCGTAAAAATAGAGCTCCAAAACGTGACGTATTGCCAGATCCGCTTTACAATTCACAACTAGTTACTCGTCTTATCAACCGCGTTATGCTTGACGGTAAACGTGGTACAGCTGCTTCAATCGTTTACGGTGCTTTTGAGCAAATCAAAGAAGCTACTGGCAACGATGCACTTGAAGTATTTGAAACAGCTATGGAAAACATCATGCCTGTACTTGAAGTACGTGCACGTCGTGTTGGTGGTTCTAACTACCAAGTCCCAGTTGAAGTTCGTCCAGAACGTCGTACAACACTTGGACTTCGTTGGTTGGTAACAATCGCTCGTCTTCGTGGTGAACACACAATGCAAGACCGTCTTGCAAAAGAAATCTTGGATGCTGCTAACAACACTGGTGCAGCTGTTAAGAAACGTGAAGACACTCACCGTATGGCTGAAGCTAACCGTGCATTCGCACACTTCCGTTGGTAAGATTAAGATACTAAGGGCGTTAAAAAAGCGACTGAAAATTAGGAAGCTTGACGAAGAATCGAAGATTCTAGGAGAGCTTATCTATTTTCCGAGCTTTTAGCCCGGGTTCAAATTAGCTAAATCGATTAGTATTAGCTATAACTCAACTTACCAGCTCGTAAGTTGAAACCAACAATAGCATGAAAACATTGAGAACGGGTAGGTCCTGCCTATCCGTTTTTATTAAAATCGTGTTATAATAGAATAGAAATCAAAAATAAATAGGAGAAACAAACCTCATGGCACGCGAATTTTCACTTGAAAAAACTCGTAATATCGGTATCATGGCTCACGTCGATGCTGGTAAAACAACTACAACTGAGCGTATCCTTTACTACACTGGTAAAATCCACAAAATCGGTGAAACTCACGAAGGTGCGTCACAAATGGACTGGATGGAGCAAGAGCAAGAGCGTGGTATCACTATCACATCTGCTGCGACAACAGCTCAATGGAACAACCACCGCGTAAACATCATCGACACACCAGGACACGTGGACTTCACAATCGAAGTACAACGTTCTCTTCGTGTATTGGATGGTGCGGTTACCGTTCTTGACTCACAATCAGGTGTTGAGCCTCAAACTGAAACAGTTTGGCGTCAAGCAACTGAGTATGGAGTTCCACGTATCGTATTTGCCAACAAAATGGACAAAATCGGTGCTGACTTCCTTTACTCTGTAAGCACACTTCACGATCGTCTTCAAGCAAATGCACACCCAATCCAATTGCCAATCGGTTCTGAAGATGACTTCCGTGGTATCATCGACTTGATTAAGATGAAAGCTGAAATCTATACGAACGACCTTGGTACAGATATCCTTGAAGAAGACATCCCAGCTGAATACCTTGACCAAGCTCAAGAATACCGTGAAAAATTGATTGAAGCAGTTGCTGAAACTGACGAAGAATTGATGATGAAATACCTCGAAGGTGAAGAAATCACTAACGAAGAATTGAAAGCTGGTATCCGTAAAGCGACTATCAACGTTGAATTCTTCCCAGTATTGTGTGGTTCTGCCTTCAAGAACAAAGGTGTTCAATTAATGCTTGATGCGGTTATCGACTACCTTCCAAGCCCACTTGATATCCCAGCGATCAAAGGTGTTAACCCAGATACAGACGAAGAAGAAACTCGTCCAGCATCTGACGAAGAGCCATTTGCAGCTCTTGCCTTCAAGATCATGACTGACCCATTCGTAGGTCGTTTGACATTCTTCCGTGTTTACTCAGGTGTGCTTCAATCAGGTTCTTACGTATTGAACACTTCTAAAGGTAAACGTGAACGTATCGGACGTATCCTTCAAATGCACGCTAACAGCCGTCAAGAAATTGACACTGTTTACTCAGGTGATATCGCTGCTGCCGTTGGTTTGAAAGATACTACAACTGGTGACTCATTGACAGATGAAAAAGCTAAAATCATTCTTGAGTCAATCAACGTTCCAGAACCAGTTATCCAATTGATGGTTGAGCCAAAATCTAAAGCTGACCAAGACAAAATGGGTATCGCCCTTCAAAAATTGGCTGAAGAAGATCCAACATTCCGCGTTGAAACAAACGTTGAAACTGGTGAAACAGTTATCTCTGGTATGGGTGAGCTTCACCTTGACGTCCTTGTTGACCGTATGCGTCGTGAGTTCAAAGTTGAAGCGAACGTAGGTGCTCCTCAAGTATCTTACCGTGAAACATTCCGCGCTTCTACTCAAGCTCGTGGATTCTTCAAACGTCAGTCTGGTGGTAAAGGTCAATTTGGTGATGTATGGATTGAATTTACTCCAAACGAAGAAGGTAAAGGATTCGAATTCGAAAACGCAATCGTCGGTGGTGTGGTTCCTCGTGAATTTATCCCAGCGGTTGAAAAAGGTTTGGTAGAATCTATGGCTAACGGTGTTCTTGCAGGTTACCCAATGGTTGACGTTAAAGCTAAGCTTTACGATGGTTCATACCACGATGTCGACTCATCTGAAACTGCCTTCAAGATCGCGGCTTCACTTGCCCTTAAAGAAGCTGCTAAATCAGCACAACCAGCTATCCTTGAGCCAATGATGCTTGTAACAATCACTGTTCCAGAAGAAAACCTTGGTGATGTTATGGGTCACGTAACTGCTCGTCGTGGACGTGTAGATGGTATGGAAGCACATGGTAACAGCCAAATCGTTCGTGCTTACGTTCCACTTGCTGAAATGTTCGGTTACGCAACAGTTCTTCGTTCTGCATCTCAAGGACGTGGTACATTCATGATGGTATTTGACCACTACGAAGATGTACCTAAGTCAGTACAAGAAGAAATCATTAAGAAAAACAAAGGTGAAGACTAATCTGTCCTCACTCTAGAAGGAAGTCACTTAGTGGCTTCCTTTTGTCTTTAGAAAACACCTCTAAATATGGTAAAATAGTAGGAGAATAATGTGAGGAAAATAAATGTCAAACAGTTTTGAAATTTTGATGAATCAACTGGGGATGCCTGCTGAAATGAGGCAGGATCCTGCTTTATCACAGGCCGATATTGAGCGAGTTGTGGTTCATAAAATTAGTAAGGTATGGGAGTTTCATTTCGTATTTTCTAATATTTTACCGATTGAAATCTTTTTAGAATTAAAAAAAGGGCTGAGTGAGGAATTTTCTAAGACAGGCAATAAAGCTGTTTTTGAAATCAAGACTCGGTCTCAAGAATTTTCAAATCAGCTCTTGCAGTCCTACTATAGGGAGGCTTTCTCTGAGGGACCATGTGCTAGTCAAGGTTTTAAGTCTCTTTATCAAAATTTGCAAGTTCGTGCGGAGGGGGACCAACTCTTTATTGAAGGATCTGAGGCGATTGATAAGGAACACTTTAAGAAAAATCATCTTCCTAATTTAGCCGAACAACTTGAAAAATTTGGTTTTCCAACTTTTAACTGTCAAGTAGAGAAAAATGATGTGCTGACCCAAGAGCAGGAAGAGGCTTTTCATGCTGAAAATGAGCAGATTGTTCAAGCCGCCAATGAGGAAGCGCTCCGTGCTATGGAGCAACTGGAACAGATGGCACCTCCTCCAGCGGAAGAGAAACCAGCCTTTGATTTTCAGGCCAAAAAGGCTGCGGTTAAGCCAAAGCTAGATAAGGCAGAGATTACTCCTATGATTGAAGTGACGACGGAGGAAAATCGTCTGGTCTTTGAAGGGGTTGTGTTTGATGTGGAGCAAAAAGTGACCAGAACAGGGCGTGTTTTGATCAACTTTAAAATGACGGACTACACTTCAAGTTTTTCGATGCAAAAGTGGGTTAAGAACGAGGAAGAGGCCCAGAAGTTTGATCTAATTAAGAAAAATTCTTGGCTCCGAGTGCGTGGGAATGTGGAGATGAATAACTTCACACGCGATTTGACGATGAATGTGCAGGATGTGCAGGAAGTTGTTCACTATGAGCGGAAGGATTTGATGTCAGAAGGTGAGCGTCGGGTTGAGTTTCACGCTCATACTAACATGTCGACTATGGATGCTTTGCCAGAGGTAGAAGAAATCGTTGCGACAGCTGCTAAGTGGGGACACAAGGCGGTTGCCATCACGGATCATGGAAATGTTCAGTCCTTCCCACACGGCTATAAGGCGGCCAAAAAAGCGGGAATCCAGTTGATTTATGGAATGGAAGCCAATATCGTGGAGGATCGTGTCCCTATCGTCTATAACGAAGTGGAGATGGACTTGTCGGAAGCGACCTATGTGGTCTTTGACGTAGAAACGACGGGGCTTTCAGCTATCTATAATGACTTGATTCAGGTTGCGGCCTCTAAGATGTACAAGGGGAATGTCATTGCTGAATTTGATGAATTTATTAATCCTGGTCATCCCTTGTCAGCCTTTACTACTGAGTTGACTGGAATTACAGATGACCATGTCAAAAATGCTAAGCCACTGGAACAAGTTTTGCAAGAATTCCAAGAATTCTGCAAGGATACAGTCTTAGTTGCCCATAATGCTACCTTTGACGTTGGCTTTATGAATGCCAATTATGAGCGTCATGGTTTGCCTAAGATTAGTCAACCAGTGATTGATACGCTGGAGTTTGCTAGAAACCTCTATCCTGAGTACAAACGTCATGGTTTGGGGCCTTTGACCAAGCGTTTTGGTGTGGCTTTGGAACATCACCACATGGCCAACTACGATGCGGAAGCGACTGGTCGTCTGCTCTTCATCTTTATCAAAGAGGTGGCAGAAAAACATGGTGTGACTAATCTAGCTAGACTCAACATTGATTTGATTAGTCCAGATTCTTATAAAAAAGCTCGGATTAAACATGCGACCATTTATGTCAAGAATCAAGTAGGGCTAAAAAATATCTTTAAGCTGGTTTCCTTGTCTAATACCAAGTACTTTGAAGGGGTGCCACGAATTCCGAGAACGGTTTTAGATGCCCATCGAGAGGGCTTGATTTTAGGATCAGCCTGTGCAGAAGGTGAAGTTTTTGATGCAGTTGTTTCCCAAGGTGTGGATGCGGCAGTTGAGGTGGCCAAGTATTATGACTTTATCGAGATCATGCCACCAGCTATCTATGCGCCCTTGATTGCTAAGGAGCAGGTCAAGGATATGGAGGAACTCCAGACCATTATCAAGAGTTTGATAGAAGTTGGAGACCGTCTTGGTAAGCCCGTTCTAGCTACGGGAAATGTCCATTATATCGAACCGGAAGAAGAGATTTACCGTGAAATTATCGTCCGTAGCTTGGGACAGGGGGCTATGATTAACCGAACTATCGGGCATGGAGAACATGCCCAACCAGCACCACTTCCAAAGGCTCATTTTAGAACGACAAATGAAATGTTGGATGAATTTGCCTTCTTGGGAGAGGAATTAGCTCGGAAATTGGTTATTGAAAATCCCAATGCCTTGGCAGAAATCTTTGAACCCGTTGAGGTTGTTAAGGGTGACTTGTACACGCCTTTCATCGACAAGGCTGAAGAAACAGTCGCTGAATTGACCTACAAGAAAGCTTTTGAGATTTATGGAAATCCGTTGCCAGATATTGTCGATTTGCGGATTGAAAAAGAACTAACCTCTATTCTGGGGAATGGATTTGCTGTGATTTATCTGGCATCGCAGATGCTGGTGCAACGTTCCAATGAACGGGGTTACTTGGTTGGTTCTCGTGGGTCTGTCGGATCTAGTTTCGTTGCGACCATGATTGGGATTACGGAGGTCAATCCTCTATCTCCTCACTATGTCTGTGGTCAGTGTCAGTACAGTGAGTTTATCACAGACGGTTCTTATGGTTCAGGATTTGATATGCCCAATAAGGACTGTCCAAACTGTGGTTATAAACTCAGTAAAAACGGACAGGATATTCCTTTCGAGACCTTCCTTGGTTTTGATGGAGACAAGGTTCCCGATATTGACTTGAACTTCTCGGGAGAAGACCAGCCTAGCGCCCATTTGGATGTGCGTGATATCTTTGGTGAGGAATATGCCTTCCGTGCAGGAACGGTTGGTACGGTGGCTGCCAAGACCGCTTATGGTTTTGTCAAGGGTTACGAGCGAGATTATGGCAAGTTTTATCGTGATGCAGAGGTTGAACGCCTCGCTCAAGGTGCAGCTGGTGTCAAGCGGACAACGGGACAACACCCGGGGGGAATTGTTGTTATTCCTAACTACATGGATGTCTACGATTTTACGCCTGTCCAGTATCCAGCAGATGACGTGACGGCTGAATGGCAGACCACTCACTTTAACTTCCATGATATTGATGAGAACGTCCTCAAACTCGATGTACTGGGACATGATGATCCGACTATGATTCGGAAACTTCAGGACTTGTCTGGGATTGACCCTAATGAAATTCCTATGGATGACGAAGGCGTGATGGCACTCTTTTCTGGGACGGATGTGTTAGGGGTAACACCTGAGCAAATCGGAACGCCTACGGGCATGCTGGGGATTCCAGAGTTTGGAACCAACTTTGTCCGAGGGATGGTCGATGAAACCCATCCGACGACCTTTGCAGAATTGCTTCAGCTCTCAGGTCTATCCCACGGTACCGACGTTTGGCTGGGCAATGCTCAGGATTTGATTAAGCAAGGGATTGCGGATCTATCGACTGTTATCGGTTGTCGGGACGACATCATGGTTTACCTCATGCATGCGGGTCTGGAACCTAAGATGGCCTTTACCATTATGGAACGGGTACGTAAGGGCTTGTGGCTCAAGATTTCCGAAGAGGAACGCAATGGCTATATCGAAGCCATGAAGGCTAATAAGGTGCCAGAGTGGTATATCGAGTCCTGTGGGAAAATCAAGTATATGTTCCCTAAGGCCCATGCGGCAGCCTACGTTATGATGGCCTTGCGTGTAGCTTACTTCAAGGTTCACCATCCTATTTATTACTACTGTGCTTACTTCTCAATCCGTGCGAAAGCCTTTGATATCAAGACTATGGGGGCGGGCTTGGATGCCATCAAACGCAGAATGGAAGAAATCTCTGAAAAACGGAAGAACAATGAAGCCTCTAATGTGGAGATTGATCTTTATACAACTCTTGAGATTGTCAATGAGATGTGGGAGCGTGGTTTCAAGTTTGGCAAACTCGATCTCTACCGTAGTCAGGCAACAGAGTTCCTCATCGATGGGGATACCCTCATTCCGCCATTTGTAGCAATGGATGGTCTGGGAGAAAACGTTGCCAAGCAGCTGGTGCGAGCGCGTGAAGAGGGAGAATTCCTCTCTAAAACAGAATTGCGCAAACGTGGTGGACTCTCATCAACCTTGGTTGAAAAGATGGATGAAATAGGTATTCTGGGAAATATGCCAGAGGATAATCAGTTGAGTTTGTTTGATGAGTTGTTTTAAAAAAATTGTTTAATCATCTATCCAAAGAGGCTAATGTATATCCAATAGATTTACATTAGCCTTCTTTTTTGTTAAAATAGTCTATAGAAAGAGGGTGAGAGTATGTCAAAGACGAGTATGAGCATCCGTCTGGATAGTGAGGTTAAGGAGCAAGCCCAACAGGTGTTTAGTAATCTGGGAATGGATATGACAACGGCTATTAATATTTTCCTTCGTCAGGCTATTCAATATCAGGGATTACCTTTTGATGTTAGACTAGATGAAAATCGGAAGTTGCTCCAAGTGTTAACGGATTTAGACCAAAATCGTAATATGAGCCAGTCTTTTGAATCAGTCTCAGACTTGATGGAGGACTTGCGTGCTTAAGATTCGTTACCATAAACAGTTTAAAAAAGATTTTAAGTTGGCTATGAAGCGTGGTTTGAAAGCAGAATTACTGGAAGAAGTTTTGAATTTTCTGGTTCAAGAAAAAGAACTTCCTGCCAAATATCGTGATCATCAATTGACGGCATCCAAGTATTTTCAAGGAGTTCGTGAATGTCATATCCAGCCAGATTGGCTTTTGGTTTATAAAGTAGACAAGGATGAATTGATTTTAAATTTGCTTAGGACAGGCAGTCATAGTGATTTGTTTTAATCTATTTTAAGGAGGTTCTCATGAAACTAAGAATTTTTGCGGAAGACAAGCCGGCTGAGAAGGTATTTGAATATCAATTAGAACTTGCTGATCAGACAATTCTTCTATCAACAGGACTCTTGTCTGGTGCTATTGCTTTAGCAGGATTATTCTCTGCTTTGAAAGAAAAATAAAAATAGAAAAGAGAAAATAACATGGTTTTACCAAATTTTAAAGAAAATCTAGAAAAATATGCGAAATTATTGGTTGCGAATGGAATCAATGTGCAACCTGGTCACACTTTGGCTCTCTCTATCGATGTGGAGCAACGTGAGTTGGCTCACTTAATCGTCAAAGAAGCTTATGCCTTGGGTGCGCATGAGGTCATCGTTCAGTGGACAGATGATGTCATTAACCGTGAGAAATTCCTACATGCTCCGATGGAGCGTCTGAATAATGTGCCAGAATACAAGATTGCTGAGATGAACTATCTCTTGGAAAATAAGGCTAGCCGTCTTGGGGTTCGTTCATCTGATCCAGGTGCCTTGAACGGAGTGGATGCTGACAAGCTATCAGCTTCTGCCAAAGCTATGGGACTTGCCATGAAGCCAATGCGTATCGCAACTCAATCCAACAAGGTTAGCTGGACGGTAGCAGCCGCTGCTGGACTTGAGTGGGCTAAGAAAGTCTTTCCAAATGCTGCGAGCGACGAAGAAGCAGTCGATCTTCTTTGGGACCAAATCTTCAAAACTTGCCGTGTCTATGAAGAAAATCCTGTTAAGGCTTGGGAAGAGCATGCAGCTATCCTCAAGAGCAAGGCAGATATGCTTAATAAAGAACAATTTTCAGCCCTTCACTACACAGCGCCAGGGACAGATTTAACACTTGGTTTGCCGAAGAACCACGTTTGGGAATCAGCTGGTGCTATCAATGCACAGGGCGAAGGATTCTTGCCAAATATGCCGACAGAGGAAGTCTTCACAGCGCCTGACTTCCGTCGCGCAGATGGTTATGTCACTTCTACAAAACCGCTTAGCTATAACGGAAATATTATTGAAGGTATTAAGGTAACCTTTAAGGATGGACAAATCGTTGACATCACTGCTGAGAAGGGCGATCAAGTCATGAAAGACCTTGTCTTTGAAAATGCGGGTGCGCGTGCCTTGGGTGAATGTGCCTTGGTACCAGATCCAAGCCCAATTTCTCAGTCAGGCATTACCTTCTTTAACACCCTTTTCGATGAAAATGCGTCAAATCACTTGGCTATCGGTGCAGCCTATGCAACTAGCGTAGTTGGTGGAGCGGAGATGAGCGAAGAGGAGCTTGAAGCTGCGGGGCTTAACTGTTCAGATGTTCACGTAGACTTTATGATTGGTTCTAACCAAATGGATATCGATGGTATCCGTGAAGATGGGACACGTGTACCACTCTTCCGTAACGGAGATTGGGCAAATTAAGGAGATAATATGTTAGGAAGTATGTTCGTTGGTCTCCTAGTGGGATTTTTAGCAGGTACTCTGACCAATCGTGGAGAGCGAATGGGATGTTTTGGAAAAATGTTTCTAGGCTGGATTGGTGCCTTTATAGGCCACTTGCTTTTTGGGACTTGGGGACCGATAATAGCAGGAACTGCCATTATTCCGGCAGTACTAGGTTCCATGATTGTCTTAGCGATTTTCTGGAGACGAGGAAGTTAATTTCTTAAATCTGATACTCAATTAAAATCAAAGAGCAAACTAGGAAACTAGCCGCAGGCTACTCAAAGCACTGCTTTGCGGTTGTAGATAGAACTGACGAAGTCAGCTCAAAACACCGTTTTGAGGTTGCAGATAGAACTGACGAAGTCAGTAACATATATACGGCAAGGCGACCTTGACGCGGTTTGAAGAGATTTTTGAAGAGTATGAAACGAAAAGGAGGTTGGTCATTGTACCAGCCTCCTTTTGAGTATGATATAATAGTTCTATGAGATTAGATAAATTTTTAGTTGCCTGCGCTGTGGGAAGTCGGACTGAGGTCAAAAACTTGCTCAAGGCTGGGCGCGTGACGGTAAATGGTAAAAAAGAAAAATCAGCTAAATTGCAGATTGATGAAGAAAGAGATGAGATTCGCTTTGATGGGCAAGTGTTGGAGTATGAAGAGTTTGTCTACTATATGATGAACAAGCCCCAAGGAGTTATCTCAGCGACTGAGGATCCCAAGCACAGAACCGTTCTGGACTTGTTGGATGATATTGCTCGGAGCAAGGAAGTTTTCCCAGTAGGGCGCTTGGATATCGATACGCATGGACTCCTGCTCCTGACCAATGACGGTCAGCTTGCCCATGCTCTTCTTTCACCCAAGCGTCATGTGGATAAGACCTATCTGGCTCAGGTCAAGGGAATTATGACACAAGAAGATGTGGAGATATTTGCTGAGGGTATTCCTCTCAAAGACTTTACTTGTCAACCCGCTAGACTGGAGATTCTTTCCACAGATGCAGAAAAGAATCAGAGCCAAATCCGTGTGACTATTGCAGAAGGAAAGTTTCATCAGGTCAAGCGTATGGTGGGCTACTGTGGCAAGGAAGTGGTGGACTTGCAACGATTGACTATGGGAACTTTAGTATTAGATGAGAACCTGGAACGAGGGGAATGGCGTCGCTTGACCAAGGAAGAATTAGAAATTCTCCTTGCTAGTATTGCTTAATTTGATTTATATTTGAAAAAGGTGAGGAAGAATGTCCTTGCCTTTTATGTTTTTTAGTTGCTTCCTTTGTGAAAAGAGTTATAATAGACTGTAGAATAAAAGGAGGAATCTATGAACGCGATTCAAGAATCATTTACTGATAAACTATTTGCCAACTATGAAGCAAATGTAAAATACCAAGCGATTGAAAATGCTGCTAGCCACAACGGAATTTTTGCAGCTCTGGAACGTCGCCAAAGCCATGTAGACAACACACCTGTTTTCTCATTGGATTTAACCAAGGACAAGGTCACTAACCAGAAAGCGTCTGGTCGTTGCTGGATGTTTGCGGCTCTCAACACTTTTCGCCACAAACTCATCTCGCAATACAAATTGGAGAACTTTGAGTTGTCACAAGCCCACACTTTCTTCTGGGACAAGTATGAGAAATCAAACTGGTTCTTGGAGCAAGTCATTGCGACTGCAGACCAAGAATTGACGAGCCGTAAGGTTAGCTTCTTACTCCAAATACCACAACAAGATGGTGGTCAATGGGATATGGTCGTTTCCCTCTTTGAAAAATACGGTGTCGTGCCTAAGTCAGTTTATCCTGAGTCTGTTTCATCTAGTAGCAGCCGTGAGCTAAATGCAATCCTTAACAAATTGCTGCGCCAAGATGCTCAAATCTTGCGTGACTTACTAGCTTCTGGCGCAGACCAAGCGACTGTTCAAGCTAAGAAAGAAGACCTCTTGCAAGAGATCTTTAACTTCCTTGCCATGTCACTAGGACTACCACCACGTAAATTTGACTTTGCTTATCGTGATAAGGATAATAACTACCAAAGCGAAAAAGGTATTACTCCACAGGAATTTTACAAGAAATATGTCAATCTTCCTTTAGAAGACTACGTTTCTGTTATCAATGCTCCAACTGCTGATAAACCATACGGTAAATCTTACACAGTTGAGATGTTGGGAAATGTCGTTGGTAGCCGTGCGGTTCGTTACATCAACGTTCCAATGGAGCGCTTGAAAGAATTGGCGATTGCCCAAATGCAAGCAGGTGAGACTGTTTGGTTTGGTTCTGATGTTGGCCAGCTCAGCAACCGCAAAGCTGGAATCCTTGCGACAGATGTTTATGACTTTGAATCAAGCATGGACATTAAACTTACTCAAGACAAGGCTGGACGTTTGGACTATAGCGAAAGCTTGATGACCCACGCCATGGTCTTGACAGGTGTTGACTTGGACGAAAATGGTAAATCAACCAAGTGGAAGGTTGAAAACTCATGGGGAGACAAGGTCGGTACAGATGGTTACTTTGTTGCCTCAGACGCTTGGATGGACGAATACACTTACCAAATCGTTGTCCGTAAGGAATTGCTGACAGCAGAAGAACAAGCTGCCTATGAAGCAGAACCAATTGTGCTTGCACCATGGGATCCAATGGGTGCCTTGGCAGAATAATACTCAATGAAAATCAAAGAGCAAACTAGGAAGCTAGCCGCAGGCTGTACTTGAGTACGGTAAGGCGACGCTGACGTGGTTTGAATTTGATTTTCGAAGAGTATAAAAGCATAGAAAAAAGGAATCAGGCTTAGAACCTGGTTCCTTTTTAGTTGCTTGATTACATGATGTGAAGAACATGTGCCACAATACCCACTGCGAAGAGGGCAAGGATAATAGTGATTGGAGATACTTTTTTCTTAAGCAAGTACATGCAAAGTAAAGTAAGGAGTAGTCCTGATAATCCAGGAATCAACATATCCAAGTTTTGTTGGAAAGTAGTAACTTTTTCAGGAGTTTGAGACAATCCTTGTCCTACTTGTGCGAATGCTTCTTGGATACCTTTAGACCCTTCTGGCAATTTATCCCAATGGATATAAGCCTTTTCATCTAGTTGAACTTTAGAAACATCGAAAGCAAATTTAATATTTACCCAGCGTTGAACAAGGACAGCAAGAATGAACATCCCAAGGATAGAAGCTCCTTTAGTGATATCTTGAAGGATACCACCAGACATATCTTTAGTGATTTCTGATCCAGCCTTGTATCCAATCTCTTGAACATACCACAAGAATGACATACGAATCAAGTTCCATGCAACAAAGAAGAGGAGTGGCCCCAAGATATTGCCAGTAAGGGCAAGTGAAGCACCGAGAGATCCAAGGATTGGGCGTACTGTAAACCAGAATACTGGGTCACCGATACCAGCAAGAGGTCCCATCATACCGATTTTAACCCCTTGGATAGCAGCGTCATCGATTTCCACACCGTTAGCACGTTCTTCTTCAAGCGCAAGAGTAACCCCCATGACTGGAGCAGCTACGTATGGATGAGTGTTGAAGAACTCAAGGTGACGCTCAAGAGCAGCGATTTGATCTTCTTTTTTAGTATAGAGTTTTTTGATAGCTGGAATGAGTGTATAAGCCCAGCCCAAGTTTTGCATCCGTTCAAAGTTCCAAGACCCTTGTAAGAAGGTTGAACGCCACCAAACTTTTTTACGATCTGATTTAGTTAATTGAAGTTTTTCAGTCATGATGTTTTCAGTCCTTTCTTATCTTAGTAGTCTTCTAGGATATCGCCGATTGGGTCGTTAGAAGTTGCGGCTCCTCCGCCACCATTTCCACCAGTTTTAGAAAGGTGAAGGTAGATAAGAGCGATAGCAACACCGATAGCACCGAATCCGATTAGAGTAATATCTGACACAGCAGCGAGAACGAAACCAAGAGCGAAGAATGGCCATACTTCACGAGTTGCCATCATGTTGATAACCATGGCGTAACCAACGGCAACGACCATACCACCACCGATAGCCATACCATCTTTGAGCCAGTCTGGCATGGCACTAAGGATACTTTGTACAGTTTCAGTTGGTACCATAAGGAGAAGAGTTGCAGGAAGCGCGATACGAAGTCCTTGGAAAAGTAGCGCAATAAAATGAGCGCGCTCAACGGCGCCGAAGTCACCTTTTTTAGCGGCAGCATCAGCAGTGTGAACCAATCCAACTGAAATTGTACGTACAATCATAGTTAAGAATAGACCAGCAACGGCAAGAGGGATAGCAACCGCTTGGGCAACACCGATACCTGTCTTGGTAAAGTCACCGCCAAGAACCATGATAATGGCAGCAGCGACAGAAGCAAGTGCAGCATCAGGAGCGATAGCAGCACCGATATTTGACCAACCAAGGGCAATCATTTGAAGCGATCCACCGAGGATAATCCCTGCTTCCAAGTGACCTGTTACAAGCCCAATAAGGGTACAGGCTACAAGTGGTTGGTGAAATTGGAACTGGTCGAGGATGCCTTCAAGACCTGCAAGGAAGGCTACACCGACTACTAAAACCATAGAAATAATAGACATATTTAAAATCCTTTCATAAATAATGGCTTATTTGACATTGGCTTTGTTAATCAAGTCAAACAAATCTTTTTTCGTGTCGTTTGGTACTTTACGTACATCAAATTCAACACCAAGGTCACGCATTTTTTCAAATGTAGCAACGTCTTCTTTGTCCATAGACAAAACGGTATTGACCAATGTTTTACCTGTTGAGTGAGCCATAGAACCAACGTTAAGAGTCTTGATTGGCACGCCGCCTTCGATGGCACGAAGGGCATCTTGAGGTGTTTCAAACAAGATAAGGGCATGTGTTTCTCCAAAACGTGGGTCTTTTGAAATCTCAATCAGTTTTTGAATTGGAACCACGTTAGCCTTGACATTACCTGGAGCTGCTTGTTTAATCAATTCTTTACGAAGGTCGTCTTTAGCCACGTTATCTGAAGCAACGATGATACGATTTGCTTTTGAATCTGGAGTCCAAGCAGTTGCAACCTGACCGTGAAGTAGACGTGTGTCAAGACGGGCAAGATTGATTTTCAATTTACCGTCTCCGATAACAGTTCCTTCTGGGATAGCAGTTTGGGCAACTGGAGCAGCTGCAGCGCTTGCAACTTCTTCAACTGGATTTAGCTCTTCTGGAAGAGCTTTGATGCCATCTTTGGCTTCTTTAATGATATTAGCAGCGACTTTTTCTACACCTGCAGCAGCGTCCATGAGGCGCTCTGTGTAGGCTTGAATCAACATCGGTAAGTTAAGTCCTGTGATGATGGCAAACTTACGTTCGGGATTTTCTCCCATCACGCGACTAGCTTGGTTAAATGGAGATCCACTCCAAAGGTCAGCCAAAACTAGAACCTCATCTTCTGCGTCAAATGCAGCAACAGCGTTATTAAACTTAGCGTATAGATCATCAGGGCCTTCATTTGGCATAAAGGTTACAACTTGAACCTTTTCTTGTTCACCAAAGATCATAGATCCTGACTGATGAATACCCGCAGCAAATTCGCCGTGGCTCGCAATAATGATTCCGATACTCATTATTGTCATTCCTCCTTTTTTGTTTTAGTTTTCGTTTAAGAAAACTTTAAGACTTTTTAAGTATAAACCGTTTTCATCTAAAAGTCAACTATTTATCATAAAATAATTAAAAAGATTACATCTGAAAATGTTGATATATTGAGTTTTGGAGAAGTTTTTTTGAATCCATATTTAAAAATTTAATATAAAAAAGTTGGAAGAAGCTTCCAACTTTTAAAATAAGTTTCTATGAAATTAGTGGGTGAAGTCGAGTACCATACGTCCTTGGATTTGACCTTTTTCCATTTCGTCGAAAATGGCAACAGCATCTTCTATTGGACGTTTTTGAACAACTGGAACTACTAAACCTTCTGCACCGAATTGGAAGGCTTCTTCCAAGTCTTTACGAGTTCCTACAAGAGAACCGATGACTTGGATTCCATCGAGGACTGTTTTAACGATGCTGAGTTCCATCATTTCAGAAGGAAGACCGACAGCGACGACGCGACCACCGGCACGAACGGAGTCAACAGCCTGATTGAAGGCAACTTTAGATACAGCAGTTACGACAGCTGAATGAGCTCCTCCATCAGTTTTTTCCTTGATGAGTCCTGGTACATCATCAACTTCGAGGCCGTTAATAACAATGTCAGCGCCTACTTCTTTTGCAAGGGCAAGTTTGTCATTGTTGATATCAACTGCGATAACATGAGCATTGAATACTTTTTTAGCGTATTGAACAGCTAGGTTACCAAGTCCACCAGCACCGTAAAGAACAACCCATTGACCTGGTTCAACTTTTGCTTCTTTTATAGCTTTATAGGTTGTTACCCCAGCACATGTGATAGAAGAAGCTTGGGCTGGATCAAGTCCGTCAGGAACTTTGACAGCATAGTCAGCAGTTACGATACATTGTTCAGCCATACCACCATCTACTGAGTAGCCAGCATTTTTCACTGTACGGCAAAGAGTTTCACGGCCAGTTGTACAGTATTCGCAAGTACCACATCCTTCAAAGAACCAAGCAACGCTGACGCGGTCGCCGACTTTAAGGCTTTTTACATCTGGGGCAATTTCTTTAACGATACCAACACCTTCGTGACCTAGGACACGTCCTGGTACCTGACCGAAGTCGCCATGGGCAACGTGGAGGTCAGTGTGGCAAACACCACAGTATTCAATTTCTACAAGTGCTTCCCCAGTTTCAAGTGGACGGAGTACTTTTTCTTCAACAGCAACACCAGTGCTTTCTGGATTTACAACAACAGCTTTCATAGCTATCCTCCTTGATATTGGCCGAGAACAGGGACAACAGGACTGGATTGATTTTATGTCAACAGAGTCAAGTGTGACGAGCTCTCTTGTACTTATATGTGAATTATATCACAAAAGAAAGCCTTTTCCAAGGTTTTGGGGGTAAAAAATAGAACAATCGATTAACTGGTTGATGAGACTGTGAAAAGAGCACAAAGACCAGCTAGCAAGCTGGTCAGAATGGACTATAAGAATAAGTCTTGTAGGGTTTTGGCAACACCGTCTTGGTCATTGGTCAGAGAAATTTGCTCATCTGCATAGGGGAGTAGCTCTGGGTTGGCATTTTTCATGGCATAGCCCTTTCCAGCAAAAGCGAGCATTTCGGTATCATTGTGTTCATCTCCAAAGGCAATCAAATCTTTTTTGTCGCGGTTCATTACCTTGAGCAAGTAGTCTAAGGCGAAGGCCTTGTTGACACCTTTTGGGATACATTCAAGGATATTGAGCGGACCTCCCCAGGTATTGATAGACAGTTGATGCTGGTAGAAGGCGTTCATTTCTTTTGCCAGAGCATATTTGTCACTGGCTCTAGTCTGTAACAGAATACAGTTAGGATCCTTGGTTACTAACTCAGGCTGAAATTGATTTTCAGGCTGGAAAGCTTCTACACCAAATAGTTTGGGATTGGCAATTTCTTCATTGGGATTTGTAATGTAGAATTTTTTACGGTATTCTCCAGCGATAAAATCGGCTTGAATGTCCTCTGAACGTTGAACCATATCTAGCAGATATTTTTTGTCTACAGTTAAACACTTTTCAAAATCCCAAACTTGGTCTGGTAAATGAGTGAGGGAGCCGTTGAAATTAATCATAGGAGTGTTTAAGCCTAGTTCACGGTAGAAATCTTTTGACATGCGGTAAGGGCGACCTGTCGTAATAATAACCTGATGGCCTTTTTCAGTAACTTTTTTAATGGTTTCTTTGGTAAAGTCAGAAATCTGACTGTCTGAGTTGAGCAGGGTTCCATCCAGGTCTAGTGCAATAATTTTTTTCGTCATATGAACCTTTCTAGTGTCTTTCCAGATAAGATGTCTTCTATTATAACAAAAAGCAGACAGAAAAGCAGATTCCAAACAAAAAATGAAATTCCATCAAATTCTTAAATAAATTAAACAAAGATATTGAAAAAGTGAATGATAAATGATATAATTCTATTATTGTTCGTAAAAATTAAAAGGAGATTGATAATGGACAAATTATTTAAACTAAAAGAGAACGGTACAGACGTTCGTACAGAGGTTCTCGCTGGTTTAACAACTTTCTTTGCAATGAGCTATATTCTCTTTGTAAACCCACAAATTCTTTCGCAAACAGGAATGCCTGCTCAGGGTGTCTTCCTCGCAACGATTATCGGTGCAGTTGCTGGTACCCTGATGATGGCTTTTTATGCTAACTTGCCATACGCTCAAGCGCCAGGTATGGGACTCAATGCCTTCTTTACCTTTACAGTTGTATTTGGACTTGGTTATTCTTGGCAAGAAGCCCTAGCTATGGTCTTCATCTGTGGGATTATTTCATTGATTATTACCTTGACAAATGTTCGTAAAATGATCATTGAATCGATTCCCAATGCTCTTCGCTCAGCTATTTCAGCTGGTATCGGTGTCTTCCTTGCCTATGTAGGGATTAAGAATGCTGGACTTTTGAAATTCACGATTGATCCAGGAAACTATATTGTTGTAGGAGAAGGGGCTGACAAAGCTCAAGCAACGATTGCAGCAAACTCTTCAGCAGTTCCAGGATTGGTTAGCTTTAATAATCCAGCTGTTTTGGTGGCTCTTGCAGGACTTGCTATCACAATTTTCTTTGTTATCAAAGGAATTAAAGGGGGAATTATCCTCTCTATCTTGACAACAACTGTTCTTGCTATCGCAGTTGGTTTGGTAGATTTGTCTAGTATTGATTTTGCTAATAACCATGTTGGTGCAGCTTTTGAAGATTTGAAGACAATCTTTGGTGCAGCTCTTGGTTCAGAAGGTTTGGGAGCTTTGATTTCAGATACAGCTCGCTTGCCTGAAACTCTGATGGCCATTCTTGCCTTCTCATTGACAGATATTTTTGATACAATTGGTACCTTGATCGGTACAGGTGAAAAAGTTGGTATCGTAGCGACAAATGGTGAAAATCACCAATCAGCTAAGTTGGACAAGGCTCTTTACTCTGACTTGATTGGTACTTCAATTGGTGCCATCGCTGGTACTTCGAACGTAACGACTTATATTGAGTCTGCTGCTGGTATCGGTGCAGGTGGACGTACTGGTTTGACAGCCTTGGTTGTAGCAATCTGTTTTGCGATCTCAAGCTTCTTTAGCCCACTTCTAGCGATTGTACCAACAGCCGCTACAGCTCCAATCTTGATTATCGTTGGGATTATGATGCTGGCTAGCTTGAAAAATATCCATTGGGACGATATGTCTGAAGCGGTTCCTGCTTTCTTCACATCTATCTTTATGGGATTCAGCTACTCTATCACCCAAGGAATTGCAGTTGGTTTCTTGACTTACACTTTGACTAAGCTTGTCAAAGGTCAAGCTAAAGATGTTCATGTCATGATTTGGATTTTGGATGCCTTGTTTATCCTTAACTATATCAGCATGGCCCTATAATAGAATGACCCAGGGGGATTTCCCCCTTTTTTTAATACAAAGTCTAGGAGATGAATGATGGAAGAGAAAAGTATGTGGAAAGAATTGTTGAATCGTGCAGTCTGGATTTTGGTCTTTTTACTTGCCGTAATTTTATATCAGATTCCTTTAGCGGTTACTGCTATTTTAACTTTAAATGCAGTACCACTGTTACAGTCAGGACTGATAGTTGCTGGTATTTCGATTGTAGTGTTGGCACTATTTATTATCGGAGCTCGTAAAACGCAATTAGCTAGTTTTAATTTTTCTTTTCTAAGAGCTAAGGATTTGGCACGCTTGGGCTTGAGTTATTTAGTCATTATCTGTTCAAATATACTTGGTTCTATCTTGTTGCAACTGTCAAATGAGACGACAACAGCTAACCAGTCTCAGATTAACGATATGGTTCAGAATAGTTCTCTGATTTCCAGTTTCTTCTTATTGGCCTTGCTTGCTCCAATTTGTGAGGAAATCTTGTGCCGTGGGATTGTTCCTAAAAAGATTTTCCGAGGAAAAGAGAACTTGGGATTTGTAGTCGGTACGGTTGTGTTTGCTTTATTGCATCAACCAAGTAATTTACCTTCTTTATTGATTTATGGAGGTATGTCGACAGTTCTATCTTGGACAGCCTACAAAACCCAACGTTTGGAAATGTCGATCTTACTTCACATGATTGTGAATGGGGTTGCTTTCTGTTTGTTGGCTCTTGTGGTGATCATGAGTCGGATTTTAGGAATTTCTGTTTAAGGTTTTTACAATTGCTTACTTGTTTCTACTGGGAAAAAGATGAATGCAATCGTGTCCATCTTTTTCTTTTTATGGTAAAATAGAGAAATAATATGATGAAAAGCCTTGAGGGAGTGACCGATATGTCAAGTAAAGCCAATCATGCAAAGACAGCTATTTGCGGAATTATCAATGTAACCCCAGATTCTTTTTCGGATGGTGGTCAATTTTTTGCTCTTGAGCAAGCGCTCCAGCAGGCTCGGAAGTTGATAGCAGAAGGAGCGAGTATGCTAGATATTGGCGGAGAATCGACTCGGCCGGGAAGTAGCTATGTTGAGATAGAAGAGGAAATCCAGCGTGTTGTTCCAGTGATTAAAGCGATTCGCAAGGAAAGTGATGTCCTTATCTCCATTGATACTTGGAAAAGTCAGGTGGCAGAGGCTGCTTTGGCTGCTGGTGCCAATCTAGTTAATGATATCACTGGTCTCATGGGTGATGAAAAAATGGCCCATGTGGTAGCTAAAGCGAGAGCGAAAGTGGTTATCATGTTTAATCCAGTCATGGCACGACCTCAGCATCCTAGCTCGCTCATCTTTCCTCATTTTGGCTTTGGTCAAGCTTTTACAGAGGAAGAGTTAGCTGACTTTGAAACATTGCCAATCGAAGACTTGATGGAGGCTTTCTTTGACAGAGCCTTATCGAGAGCGGACGAAGCTGGTATTGCACCAGAAAATATCCTGTTGGATCCGGGAATCGGCTTTGGTCTGACCAAGAAAGAAAATCTACTTCTTTTACGGGACCTGGATAAACTACATCAGAAAGGCTATCCAATCTTTCTCGGAGTTTCGCGCAAGCGATTTGTCATCAATATCCTAGAGGAGAATGGTTTTGAAGTCAATCCTGAGACAGAGCTTGGTTTCCGCAATCGGGACACGGCTTCGGCTCATGTAACCAGTATCGCTGCAAGGCAGGGTGTAGAAGTGGTGCGCGTGCATGACGTAGCTAGTCATAGGATGGCAGTTGAAATTGCCTTCGCTATTCGTCTGGCTGATGAAGCGGAAAATTTAGATTTAAAACAATATAAATAAGATGAAAGAATTTGAAAATAATCAGTGGATTGCTAACTATCGGACGGATCAACCGCATTTTGGCTTGGAACGAATGGTGGAACTGTTAGCTTTGCGCGGCAATCCCCATCTCAAACTCAAGGTCATCCATATCGGAGGGACCAATGGCAAGGGTTCGACCATTGCTTTTTTGAAAAAAATGCTAGAAAAGCTAGGCCTGAGAGTTGGAGTGTTTAGCTCGCCCTATCTCATTCATTACACAGATCAGATTAGCATCAATGGGGAATCCATTCCAGTGTCTAGACTAGAAGCTCTCATGGCAGACTATCAGTCGTTGCTTGAAGGAGAAGTGGCTGCCAATTTGCAGGAGACAACCGAATTTGAGATTATCACAGCCATAGCCTATGACTACTTTGCTTCAGAGCAAGTAGATGTGGCCATCATGGAAGTCGGCATGGGTGGACTTTTAGATAGTACCAATGTCTGTCAGCCTATTTTGACAGGAATTACGACTATTGGATTGGACCATGTAGCCCTACTTGGTGACACCCTGGAAGCCATAGCAGAGCAGAAAGCTGGTATTATCAAACAAGGTATTCCTTTGGTGACAGGTCGTATCGCTCCAGAAGCTTTGGCTGTGATTGACCGCATTGCGGAAGGGAAAGATGCTCCGCGACTTGCCTACGGGGCAAATTATCAGGTTCGTCATAAAGAAAGTGTGGTGACAGGTCAAGTCTTTGACTATACAAGTGTTGTCAGACAAGGTCGCTTCCAGACTGGCCTGCTTGGTTTGCACCAGATAGAGAATGCTGGGATGGCCATAGCTTTACTTGATACTTTTTGTCAAGAAGATGGTCGAGAGCTACCAGCTAATATCTTGATTGCTCAAGCTCTGGAAGAAACAAGATGGCCGGGGCGTCTGGAGGTCGTGTCAAGGAACCCCTTGATGATCTTGGACGGGGCCCACAATCCCCATGCTATCAAGGCTTTATTAGCAACCTTGCAAGAACGCTTTGCGGATTATCGTAAGGAAATCCTCTTTACTTGCATCAAAACCAAGGCCTTAGAGGATATGTTGGACTTGCTGGGGGCCATGCCAGATACCGAGCTTACCCTGACACATTTTGACGACAGTCGGGCGACTGATGAAAGCGTGCTGAAAGAGGCAGCTAAGTCTAGAAATCTCAGCTACCTAGATTGGCAGGATTTTCTAGAGCAGAAATTGACAGATAAAAAAGAAGAGAAACAAACAGTTAGGATTGTCACTGGTTCCTTGTATTTCTTGAGCCAAGTGAGAGCCTATCTGATGGAGAGGAAAAACGAAAATGGATACACAAAAGATTGAAACTGCTGTAAAAATGATTATCGAGGCTGTAGGAGAGGACGTTAATCGCGAGGGCTTGCAGGAAACACCTGCTCGTGTCGCTCGTATGTACCAAGAGATTTTTTCAGGTCTTGGTCAAACAGCGGAGGAACATTTGTCAAAATCTTTTGAGATTATTGACGATAATATGGTGGTAGAAAAGGATATCTTTTTCCATACCATGTGTGAACACCACTTTCTGCCATTTTATGGGAAAGCGCATATTGCCTACATTCCAGATGGTCGTGTGGCAGGTTTGTCTAAGCTAGCCCGTACAGTTGAAGTTTATTCGAAAAAACCACAAATTCAAGAACGATTGAATATCGAAGTAGCCGATGCCTTGATGGACTATCTAGGCGCTAAAGGAGCCTTTGTTGTTATTGAGGCGGAACATATGTGTATGAGCATGCGTGGTGTCAGAAAACCAGGAACTGCAACCTTGACGACAGTAGCTCGTGGTCTATTTGAAACAGATAAGGACCTCCGCGACCAAGCTTATCGTTTAATGGGACTGTAAAAGAATCCGCTTGAAGCGGATTTTTCTAGAAAGGAATCATTATGGATCAACTGCAGATTAAGGATTTGGAAATTTTTGCCTATCATGGTCTTTTTCCTAGTGAGAAAGAATTGGGGCAGAAGTTTGTTATTTCCGCAATCCTATCCTATGATATGACCAAGGCGGCTACAGACTTGGATTTAACGGCCTCTGTCCATTACGGAGAACTGTGTCAGCAGTGGACGACTTGGTTTCAGGAAACAACTGAGGACTTGATTGAAACGGTAGCCTACAAACTGGTAGAACGTACCTTTGAGGCCTATCCTCTTGTCCAAGAAATAAAGCTGGAACTGAAAAAGCCTTGGGCGCCAGTGCATTTGCCACTAGAAACTTGCTCAGTGACCATTCATCGTCGCAAGCAACGGGCCTTTATCGCCCTAGGAAGCAATATGGGGGACAAGCAAGCAAACTTGAAACAAGCCATTGACAAACTGCTAGCTCGTGGCATCCATATTCTCAAAGAGTCCAGTGTCTTAGCGACGGAGCCTTGGGGTGGTGTGGAGCAAGATAGCTTTGCTAATCAAGTGGTTGAGGTTGAAACCTGGTTGCCAGCCCCAGTTCTATTAGAGACCTTGTTAGCCATTGAGTCAGAGATGGGACGGGTGAGAGAAGTACATTGGGGGCCTCGTTTGATTGATTTGGACTTGCTCTTTGTAGAGGATCAGATTCTTTATACAGACGACCTCATCTTGCCACATCCTTACATAGCGGAACGCCTTTTTGTCCTTGAGTCCTTACAGGAAATTGCGCCTCATTTTATCCATCCTACATTAAAGCAACCGATCCGCAACTTGTATAATGCTTTGAAAAAATAGAAAAACTCTAGTTTTCAGTCACTTGCAACTGAAGGCTAGAGTTTTTATACTCTTCGAAAATCTCTTCAAACCACGTCAGCTTCCATCTGCAACCTCAAAACAGTGTTTTGAGCTGACTTCGTCAGTTCTATCCACAACCTCAAAGCAGTGCTTTGAGCAACCTGCGGCTAGCTTCCTAGTTTGCTCTTTGATTTTCATTGAGTATTAAAATAGGTCATTTTCTTCTGGGAGGAGGATAGTCTCTCTACCATCCAGATCTAAAACCAGTACTCTCGGTGGATAAAGAGGGTCGAAAGGATGATTAAAGTCAAAATCAATAGCTGTAGGGAGATGTTGACTTGAAAAGTGGAAGGTAATTTTTCCATGGTTATTAAGCAATTGAAACTCAAGTTCTTCTTCCAATTCAAAGACATTTTTTAAGAAATGGTCGATGATATACCAAAAAGAGTCAATGACGTCATCAGGCAAGCTGGTAACAATGCCAAAACTAGCCGACCGCATCTGGGTATTGGTAAAAGCCATATTTTTGCCCCCTTTCTTTTCCCTTATCATACAGCAAATAGGATTAAAAATCAAGAAAAGGTGATTTTTGAAAAGGATTTTAGTTACAGGGAGAAATAGGGAAAAAATTCCCAAAAATCTATCGAAATTAATAGGTAAATTCTCAAATTAACTTGATTATATAACTTTCAGTTATTTTGAGAAGTTACGGTTTGGAAAAATATTTTTCATATCTATTGACTTTTAGGGGTGAAATTTGGTATTATAGTAGGCGGTATTGTTTACCCCATTTGAAAGGCCCCGGAACCTTCCAAATACTTTTCGATGGGAAGGAACACCCATCACCGTAAACAAAAATCGAACTATATATAGGAGAAATCATGAACAAAACAACATTTATGGCTAAACCAGGCCAAGTTGAACGTAAATGGTACGTAGTTGACGCAACTGATGTACCACTTGGACGTCTTTCTGCAGTAGTTGCTAGCGTACTTCGCGGAAAAAACAAACCAACATTTACACCACACACTGATACAGGTGACTTTGTGATTGTTATCAATGCTGAAAAAGTTAAATTGACTGGTAAAAAAGCAACTGATAAAATCTACTACACTCACTCAAACCACCCAGGTGGATTGAAACAAATCTCTGCAGGTGAACTTCGTTCTAAAAATGCAGTACGTTTGATCGAGAAATCAGTTAAAGGTATGCTTCCGCACAATACACTTGGACGCGCTCAAGGTATGAAGTTGAAAGTATTTGTTGGAGCTGAGCACACTCACGCTGCACAACAACCAGAAGTTCTTGACATTTCAGGACTTATCTAAGGAAAGGAACAATAAAGTATGTCACAAGCACAATATGCAGGTACTGGACGTCGTAAAAACGCTGTTGCACGCGTTCGCCTTGTTCCAGGAACTGGTAAAATCACTGTTAACAAAAAAGATGTTGAAGAGTACATCCCACACGCTGACCTTCGTCTTGTCATCAACCAACCATTTGCAGTTACTTCAACTGTAGGTTCATACGACGTTTTCGTTAACGTTGTAGGTGGTGGATACGCTGGTCAATCAGGAGCTATCCGTCACGGTATCGCTCGTGCCCTTCTTCAAGTAGACCCAGACTTCCGCGATTCATTGAAACGCGCAGGACTTCTTACACGTGACTCACGTAAAGTTGAACGTAAGAAACCAGGTCTTAAGAAAGCTCGTAAAGCATCACAATTTAGTAAACGTTAATTCGAAAGAATTACTATACTTATACAGAGCACCTTTCGGGGTGTTCTTTTTTTATACTTTCTTACTAAATTGGTGCAATTGACACAGTTGTTGCGACTTTAGTCGCTTACAAATGTGGCTACAACCTGACAAGGTCAGTTGCCTCAAAACGTTAATCAATACGATTATATCAACGTTTCAAAGCACTCAAAAGTTTATCTTATGGGTGCTTTTTTCGTGTTTTTTTGAAAAGTTTACCTTAAAGTTTACCTTATTATGTGACTTTCAGTCCGTCTCGCTCCGTTAGGTGCGAGACAAAAAAACCACCCGCTATGCGGGTGCGCGTCGAAGGTTATACCAAAAAACTCCAAACGCGATACAATAAAGGTGTTCAAGCCAATTGTAAAGCGAAAGGAGAAAAATATGGCACAAAAGGCTCATAGTTTATCACACACAAAGTGGATGTGTTCTATCACATTGTGCTCACTCCTAAGTATAGATGAAAAGTCATTTATAATCACTATCGAAGCAGTTTGGGAGAAATATTCCGCCACTTATGTAGTTATAAAGGTGTTGAAATTATCGAGGGTCACTTAATGCCTGATCATGTACATATGTTAGTAAGTATTCCGTCGAGGATAAGTGTTTCAAGTTTTATGGGGTATTTAAAAGGTAAAAGTGCACTCATGATATTTGACAAACATGCCAATCTCAAATACAAGTTTGGGAATCGGCATTTTTGGGCGGAAGGTTATTATGTGAGTACGGTTGGACTCAATGAAGCCACAATTAAGAAATATATTCAAGATTAAAGAAATTATCCAGTGGATGATTTCTTCACGAGTATAAAAATTTGAGAACGAGTAAAGCATGATATAGCACTAGATAAATTGAGTGTAAAAGAATATGAGGATCCCTTTAGGGATAGTGGTAAGTAATACTAAAGCCTCTTTAAGAGACAAGTGACGAGTCAAGAGCAATGAGGCTTGAACAATGTGAAAGCCAGCGTTTTTAGGCGCTGGCTGGTAATTTGGGCTTATAGCCCTGTGACAAACCACCCGTTTGACGGGTGGTTATGATTGTCGTAGATGATAATGGTTAAAACTAACGGATGTAATAAATTAAATTATCTAATTTTTATTGAATAGAATTATTATTCCAGTTGCTAAAATCATGATTGATAACTTCTTCCAGATAAAAAATATCGTTAGAGTATGTGAATTTGAGAATACAACAATTTGTCATTCTATTGTTAATAGTTGTTTTTTCGTAATTTTCCCAGACTGTAGCAAAATTTCGAATAGCTGCTCCATGGGACACAATAAGGATAGAGTTGCCCTTAGCTTCCTTCATAAGCGAACAAATAGTGTTATTTATTCGCTCTTGTAATTCTAATTGAGATTCTCCACCATAATAGACGAAAAAGTTTTCGTAAGGAATAGATGGATTAAGTTCTTCACTTTCTCCTTCAAAAACACCAAAATTCCATTCTTTTAGACCTTTAATTCGTTTATAAGGCATTTTTCCATCGGTTACAATTTCTAAAGTGTCGCACGCGCGCTCAGATGTTGAACTAAAAGCACTGTCAAAGATAATTCCATGTTCTTTGAAATATTCACTTGCTACTTGAGCTTGGTATATCCCAAAGTCTGTTAGCGGAGAATCACACCAACCTTGTATAAGATGACGTTTGTTGAAAAGAGTTTGTCCATGACGCATTAAATAGAGAGTTTTCTTCATTTTAATATCCTACAGTAGATTAAGTTTTTTAAAGGCATTATAAAGTCCATCTTGTCTAACATCATCTGTTATAATATCAGCCATAGCTAGTATTTCAGGACCCCCATTACCCATAGCCACACCAATATGGCAGGTTTCGAGCATTGGAATATCAACTTTAGCATCACCGAAAGCAATTGTATCAGTATGATTCGCTCCTAAATGCTTAAGAATGATGTTAACAGCATGGGCTTTATTAATATCCTTTACCCCTAAGTCACCAAATAGAGCTGATTCTCCTCGGCCTCCCCAAGTACCAGCTTTTAGTTGCGGGAAAGCTTTTTTAGAATCTAAGTGATTTTGGTAGGAATGGAGAATAAAACTAATTTTATTAAGATCGTCTCGGTATAGTTCTCCACCATAAACTAATCCATGTAGCGCATCTTCTGGATCCATGTTTAAAATTTGGTCTTCACTAGCTCCTTTACCTAAGGCATAGATGCGGAGTATCTGTCTTGCAGCATCACGAAAATTACGGCTCGCAAATAATCCGTTATTACTTTCAAGATAGAACTCTAATCCTCTTGATTCAAGCCAATCAACAACTTGTTTGGCAGTCTCATACGGAATCAGTTGATGCATGAGAACTTGATTTTTGTACTCTATGTAGGAACCATTTCCTCCAATGATACCATCGAAGCCAATATCTAAAATTTTGTTTGGCATCTCAGCTTTACTTCGTCCAGTGCAAAGGAATACTAGATGTCCATTTTTACGTGATTGTTGGATAGCTATTTTAGCTGAATCGGGTATGTGGTTATCGTAGTCAACAATGGTCCCGTCAACATCAAGGAAGATAATTTTTTTCATACTTTTACTCCATTTTTTAGTTTGATTTTACAGTATGATAATGAATCTTTCTACTGCTATTCTAGCCAATTGTAATACTTTTCTATGGTAAAATATCTATTTTTCCATTTCTTCTCTATATTTTCGAGGAGTAGTTTTATAAATTTTTTTGAATTGGCGATTAAAGTTTGATAAGTTTTTAAAACCTACCTCTGAGGCAATTTCTAGAACAGAGAGAGTAGAGTGTTGAAGAAGTTCAGTAGCTTTACGTAAACGGAAGTGGATGAGATAGTCCATACAACTAACTCCTAAATTTTTTTTAAAGAAATTCATAAAGTGTGTTGGACTATACCCACATAGTTTTGCTAGAAGATTAATTGATAAATCTTCCTGATAGTGTTCGCTTATATAATCGATAATTGTTCTAATTTTTTCTTCTCTACGATAACCATCTATTGATTGTTTACTTGAATAAACGTAATTATATTGAAAGAGAAGATGAAGAAGTTTTAGTAACTCACTTTTTAATTCTAGTTCAAAAAATGTCTTTCTATAGTATCCTATTTCCATTGAATTAATTAGTGTTTGTCTAATTTCTGTATAACCAGGTTGATTAGGTTTAATCACACGTTTAAAGTCTAGTTGTCCATTATATAGGGGGTGTAAGTAATGAATTGCTGCAAAATCTTTTGTAGAATAACCAATTAAGTCTAATTGAAAGTTGATTGCATCCATGTAGTGATAAGTATGTTCAATTGGATGTATAGAATGTAAGGCATTAGGACGAATTAAAATAATATATCCTTTCTCACTGTTAAAATAGTCTGTATCTATATGGAATCTTGCTTGTCCTTCGTGTACATATATGATTTCCATATCTGTATGCCAGTGAAAAAGAATATCAGGTAGACCATCTTCCATAATAGTCCGGGTAAGAGAATAGGGAATTAATTCATTTTTATAAGGCGTGTTTTTATGTAGTTGTCCAAGATCAATCATAGGTTTCCTCTTAATAGGATAGTATCGTTTTTTGCTATTATTGTGCAAGATTTGTCACTTTTATTTAATTATAATATAAGTATAGAAAAAAACAAAGGAGAAAATAAATGAGTAAATTTCCTAAAGAATTTTTATGGGGTGGAGCTACAGCAGCTAATCAGTATGAGGGTGCTTATAATGTAGGTGGTAAAGGTTTATCGGTTCAGGATGTGACACCTAGGGGTGGAATTCCAGTAAGTGATAATGATCTAAATCCATTCATTACAGAACTACCTACAGAAGATAATCTCAAATTGGAAGGAATTGATTTTTATCACCGTTATAAAGAAGATGTTGCATTATTTGCAGAAATGGGATTTAAGGTATTTAGAACATCGATTGCATGGTCTCGTATTTTTCCAAATGGTGACGAATTGGAACCAAATGAAGAAGGTTTACAGTTTTATGATAATCTTTTTGACGAATTAGCTAAATATGGTATCGAACCTTTAGTAACATTATCCCATTATGAAACTCCACTTCACTTGGCTAGAAAATATAATGGATGGGTTAATCGTAATTTGATTGGTTTTTATGAGCGCTATGTAAGAACTGTTTTCAATCGTTATAAAAATAAAGTCAAATATTGGTTGACTTTTAACGAAATCAACTCTGTTTTACATGTTCCTTTTATAAGTGGTGGTATTGCAACTCCAGTCGAGAAATTATATAAACAAGATCTTTATCAAGCGGTTCATCATGAGTTAGTTGCATCCGCTTTGGCAACGAAAGTTGGACATGAAATCAATCCAGAATTTAAAATTGGATGCATGGTTTTGGCTATGCCAACATATCCTATGACACCGAAGCCAGAAGATGTGCTGGCTGCGCGTGAATTTGAGAATCAGAATTATCTATTTTCAGATATTCATGCTCGCGGTAAATATCCTAAATATATTCAAAGATTCTTTAAAGAAAATGATATCAATATCAAATTTGAATCAGGGGATAAGGAGTTATTAGCTGAAAATACTGTGGATTTTATTTCTTTCTCTTATTATATGAGTTCGGTTCAAGCACATGATCCTGAAAATTATCAATCAGGCATTGGAAATTTATTGGGAGGAATTGCTAATCCTTATTTGGGAAGTTCAGAATGGGGTTGGCAAGTTGACCCTATTGGTTTACGTATAGTGTTGAATAATCTTTATGATCGTTATCAGTTGCCGTTGTTTATTGTTGAAAATGGTTTGGGTGCTAAAGACGTTCTAATTGAAGGTGCGGATGGACCTACTGTTGATGATGACTATAGAATTGATTATCTCAAAAAACATCTACAACAAGTAGGTGAAGCTATTGAGGATGGAGTAGAATTGTTAGGTTATACTACATGGGGATGTATTGATTTAGTATCAGCTTCAACGGCCCAGATGAGTAAGCGTTATGGATTTATTTATGTTGATAGAAATGATGATGGATCTGGAACATTAAATCGCTATAAGAAAAAATCATTTTATTGGTATAAAGAAGTGATTGAAAGTAATGGCGAAACGTTAGATAATTAGTTCATAAAAAACAAGTTTAGATCCTCATCTAAACTTGTTTTTTAAAAATTTGAAGGATGATTTTGGAGGATATGAGATGACATTGACTATTCATGTATATTATAAAGGAGATGGAGAAAACGCAATAAAGTTTGCAAGAGAAATGCTTGAATCAGGGATTGTTGCAGAAATTAGAAATCAAAAAGGCAACTTGAAATACGAATATTTTTTACCAATTGAAAAAGAAGGAACTATTCTTCTTATTGATCAGTGGACAAATCAAGAAGCTTTAGATGAACATCATCAATCAAAGACAATGCAGAAAATCTTAGATTTAAGAACAAAATATCACTTGCAGATGCAAGTTGAACGTTATATAGAAGATGATTCTGGGATACCAGAAAGCGATAAGTCGTTTATAGACATGGGGGATTAGAATTATTGTGAGAGTTTTTGTAGTTTGAAAGTATTGCAAATCGTAAAGATATCATTACGAGAATACAAGAAGATATTGTTCTATTTCCATTTGAAATTACTTCTTTCCTTAACAATAAGGAAAAAGAATGCGTTCTCATCTTTTGGTTTGAGGTTTATAATAAGAGTATCAAAGTCAGGAGGAAAAAAGATGACTACTTTTAAAGATGGATTTTTATGGGGTGGAGCTGTTGCTGCTCATCAACTTGAAGGCGGATGGCAAGAAGGTGGCAAGGGAATTAGTGTTGCTGATGTTATGACTGCTGGTCGCCATGGAGTAGCTCGTGAAATTACTTCGGGAGTTTTAGAGGGTAAATATTATCCAAATCATGAGGCGATAGATTTTTATCATCGTTATAAAGAAGACATAGCACTTTTTGCTGAAATGGGATTTAAGTGCTTCCGTACCTCTATTGCATGGACACGTATCTTTCCAAAAGGTGATGAGTTAGAGCCGAATGAGGAAGGATTACAGTTTTATGATAATCTTTTTGATGAATGCTTAAAGAATGGTATTGAACCTGTCATCACTCTATCTCATTTTGAAATGCCTTACCACTTAGTGACCGAATATGGTGGTTGGAAAAATAGGAAATTGATTGATTTCTTTGCTCGTTTTGCAGAAGTCGTATTTAAACGTTACAAAGATAAGGTTAAATATTGGATGACTTTCAATGAAATCAATAATCAAGCGAATTATCAGGAAGATTTTGCACCATTTACTAACTCAGGTATTGTATATGAGGAAGGTGATAATAGAGAAGCAATTATGTATCAAGCAGCACATTACGAATTAGTTGCTTCTGCACGAGCTGTAAAAATTGGTCATGAGATTAATCCAGATTTTCAAATAGGTTGTATGATTGCGATGTGTCCAATTTATCCAGCTACTTGCAATCCTAAGGATATCTTAATGGCAATGAAAGCTATGCAGAAACGTTATTATTTTGCTGATGTGCATGTTTTAGGTAAATATCCTGAACATATTTTTAAGTATTGGGAACGAAAAGGTATTTCAGTTGATTTTACAGAGCAGGATAAAGAAGATTTACTTGGTGGGACTGTAGATTACATTGGTTTCAGTTACTACATGTCCTTTGCTATCGATTCTCATCGTGAAAATAATCCTTATTTTGATTATCTTGAAACAGAGGATTTAGTAAAAAATAATTATGTTAAGGCTTCTGAATGGGAGTGGCAAATTGATCCAGAAGGTTTGCGTTATGCGTTAAATTGGTTTACAGACCACTATCACTTACCACTCTTTATTGTTGAAAATGGTTTTGGAGCTATAGATCAAGTTGCAGCAGATGGTATGGTACATGATGATTATAGAATTGAATATCTAGGTGCCCATATTCGTGAAATGAAAAAGGCTGTAGTTGAAGATGGTGTTGATTTAATGGGTTATACTCCATGGGGATGTATTGATTTGGTTTCAGCTGGTACCGGTGAAATGCGGAAACGTTATGGCTTTATTTATGTAGATAAAGATGATAATGGGAAGGGAAGTTATAATCGTTCCCCGAAAAAATCTTTTGGCTGGTATAAGGAAGTTATTTCATCTAATGGCGAATCAGTAGAATAGTGTAAACAAACTGAGGTTATTCTCAGTTTGTTTAGTAAATTGGGGTAACATATGATTGGAAGTATTGCAGCAATTTTAACAACATTTGCATTTTTACCACAAGTTTTTCGTGTAGTTAAGACAAAGGATACGGAATCTATTGCTCTAGGTATGTATGTTATGCAAGTTATTGGTATTGCATTGTGGCTTGCTCATGGTATTCGTATAGGTGACTTACCTTTGATTTTAGCAAATAGTGTTTCATTTCTATTTTCAGGAATAATTTTATTTTATAAATTGAAGTATAAATAATTTTTTTCCATATCATTTAGGAAAATGAGGGAATTGTCATTGAAAACGCTTTATCTTATAATGAGATTAGATAACAAATAAGCCAACTTAGCACAGCTTTGATTGGATTTAAGAAAAGGAGAAAATATTATGGCAAAAGCTTTAATTATTTGTGCAGCAGGAATGTCTTCATCACTTATGGCAAAAAAAACCACAGAATTTCTAAAAGGAAAAGGGAAAGATATTGTGGTTGATGCTATTAGTGCTACTGAAGGAGGGAAAGCTATCGCAGCAGCGGATTTTGATTTATATCTTGTTAGTCCTCAAACAAAAATGTACTTTAAGCAATTTGAAGAGGCTGGTTCTAAAGCAGGAAAACCAGTTGTACAAATACCTCCTCAAGCATATATTCCTATTCCAATTGGTATTGAAAAAATGACCAATTTGATTCTTGAGAATATTTAATAAACATATAAAATGCCATTAAATATTTAAGTTAAGCTAAATTGTTTTGAGTTTGATATAAACTGATTTAAGTGTATAATATGCTTTAATATATGAAAACCTACGTTTTAGGAGGGAATAAATGTGTTAAACATTAAGGAGAAAGATATCCTTCAATTTTTAATAAAAAATAAGGAGCGTTTTGTTACAAGCAAAGAACTGGCAGAATATTTATCCTGTTCAGATAGAACTGTTCGTAATGCACTGAAACTAATTGAGAAGACCATGATAATTCAAGGCGTCCAGTTGATTTCAAAACAAGGTCAAGGGTATCAAATATTTTTTGAAAATCAAGGCGCTTACCAGGAGTTTAGACAAACTTATGAACTGGAAGAAGACTATACGAAAACTGCGGTTTCAAAAGGTGATGATCGTTTAGTATTTATCTTAAATAAATTATTATTTGAGCAAGTTCCAGTTCTTTTTGATGATTTAGCTGATGAACTTTACGTTAGTCGTTCAACATTATCTCATGATTTCAAAAAGATACGAGTGATGTTATCAGAGTATAATTTGTCTATTGAGAGTAGGGCGAATAAAGGAGTCTATGTCTCAGGTGAGGAACGTGATAAACGACGTTTTATCATGCATTATTTCCTAGAGAATCAATTTTTTAAAACAATACATTGCTATGTAAAATTTAACTTTTTTGATCAAACTGTACCATTAGAAGAATTTGCTAGAATTGTTTTGGATGAATGCCAAGAGGCCAACCTAAAACTATCTGATTTTGTACTACAGAACTTAGTAGTTCACATAGCATTGTCTATGATTCGTTTAAAATCCGGATTTGAAATAAAAAATATAGACTGTCAGATGACTGATGATGCAATAGAGAGAAAGGTTGCCCAAAGAATTCTTTCTAAAGTAAGTCAAGTAACAAATCAGGAATTTCCAGTTCAGGAAATAGACTACATTACTTTGCATTTGTTAGCTAAGAGTCAACAATGTCAAAAAAATCAGAAGAATATTTCTGAAGAAGTTTTAAAAAAATCTTTATTTAAAACATTTCAGGATTTAGGATTAGATGATATGTATAACTTTTCTTCAGATTTCCAACTAATTGAAGGATTGATAACTCATCTAATGACACTACAAGTACGTTTAGAAAGTCGGATCATCTTAAATAACCCTTTGGTAGATGAAATTAAACAGAATTATAGTGATATATTCTTTATGACTAGAGAAATTCTTGCAAATATGGATATGTTCATAGAGTGGTCAATATCAGATGATGAAATAGCATATGTAAGTCTTCACTTTTTAGCTGCTATGGAACGTAGCAAAGAGAGTACTAAGTTTAATATTCTTGCTATTTGTGCAACGGGATTTGGTGCAGCCCAAATGTTAAGAAATCGTTTGGAAACGGAGTTTGGGAACCGAGTAGAAGTTGTTGATGTAATAGGCTATTATGAATTGAATCAAGAAAAACTTAGAGGAATAGATTTTATAGTATCAGCTGTTGATTTATCGAATCTATATTTTCAAATTCCAGTTTTTAAAGTTAGTGTATTTCTTAAGAGTGATGAGATAGAAATGATTCGAAAATCTATGAATCAGATGCAAGTTTCTAGTCATGTACAATCATCAAAGATTAACAAGTTTGAAAATACTAGCTTTAGACAGTATTTCAGTAAAGAAAATTTTTTAATATGTACTGAATCAGACAAGGTAAATTTACTTGAAAAGATGGTTGAGGGTTTATCTGTTGGTGAATCAAGTGAGTTTGAACAATCTTTACTTTATGGAATTAAACAGCGAGAAGAATTAAGTTCAGTTGTTTTTTCTGAAAAAATTGCAGTTCCGCATCCTATTCAACCCTTTGGTACAGAGGGAAAGGTTTCGATTGCAATTTGTAAAGATTCGTTACTCTGGGATAATCAAAGTTCACATGTCCAGCTAGTATTTCTTCTATCTCCATCAATATATGGGAACGAAGGTTTGGCAACTGTGACTAAAAAGATAGTCTCTCTGACAGAGAATGATGAATTGCAAAATCAGCTAATATCTTGCAATAACTTTGAAGATTTTATTAACATATTTGAGAAGATAAAATAGGAGGTTCATATGAATCAAGAGGAACTGCAGGTTGCAGCATTTGAAATTATCCTGCATTCGGGAAATGCAAGGTCAGAAATACATGAAGCATTTGCAAAAATGAGAGAAGGTAGTTTTGATGATGCAGAAAGTAAATTAAATCAATCAAATGAGATAATTCTTGAAGCGCATCATGCACAAACCAAACTCTTGCAAGAATACGCAAGTGGAGTGGAAATTAAAATTGAAATTATCATGGTACATGCTCAAGATCATTTAATGACCACTATGACATTATTAGAAGTAGCAAAGGAAATGTTAGCTCTTTATAAGAAAGTTAACTAAATATAAGGAGGGAATGATATGGATAGAAAAGAACGACAAAAAATTGAACAACAACGTCGAGAGATGGCTCTAACTAATACTTTTTTCAATCGATATCTTCTTCTACGTTATTCAATAGCACTCTTCTTTTTTGGAAATGTTTATTGGCTTTTGAATCAGTTTATTAGTCCCTCGCTTATTATTATTTTCCCCATTATGCTCATAGTATTTTCTATTTTAGCAACTGTTGAACAATTTAAACTTTATGGAAATAGGAAAGAAAAGTTGGGAATAACACTAATGTTTGTTAGAATACAAATGCTTATTTCAATAGGATTACTTGTTTTAACTTGGACAAGTTGGTTTACGAATCTTTTTCCGATTTTTGAAAATAACCAAGTAGCACGTTTATTTGTTTTTGTAGTTCTTCTATTAGGTTTAGTTCTGAGTTTGTTAGACATTAGAAGAATTAAAAAAATTTATAAACGAACAGATAAGGCTTATCAACAATTTGTCCAATTGGAAAAGAACTCACTTAGTTTATAATCCTGATCTAGTATCATTTGTATTTGAAACTAGTCTTCAAAAAGTAAAAATTATTATGTTTTATTAAGGAGGTCTATTTATGGATCAACAAAACGGGTTGTTTGGTTTCCTTGAAAACCATGTTATGGAACCAATGGGCAAACTTGCCCAGTTTAAAGTAGTACGTGCTATCACGGCTGCTGGTATGGCAGCTGTACCATTTACTATTGTAGGATCAATGTTTTTGGTATTCAGTATTTTGCCACAAGCTTTCTCATTTTGGCCAATTGTGGCAGATATTTTCTCTGCTTCATTTGATAAATTCACATCACTTTACATGGTTGCAAATTATGCGACTATGGGTTCTCTATCTCTTTATTTTGTTCTTTCACTTGCATATGAATTGACAAAAATTTATGCAGAGGAAGAAGAACTCAATATGAATCCTCTTAATGGTGCCTTGCTCGCCTTGATGGCTTTTGTCATGACAGTACCTCAAATCATTTTTGATGGTGGAATGATGAAGACTGTGACAAGTCTAAAAGAAGGTGCAGTAATTGCAGATGGATGGGCAATGGGAAATGGAGTCACACGTTTTGGGACAACAGGGATTTTTACCGCAATCATTATGGCAATTGTGACTGTTCTTATTTATCGTATGTGTGTTAAACATAATTGGGTTATTAAAATGCCTGAAGCTGTTCCAGAAGGAGTTTCTCGTGGATTTACCGCTTTGGTTCCGGGATTTGTTGTTGCATTTGTTGTTATCTTTATCAATGGTCTTCTTGTAGCAATGGGAACAGATATTTTTAAAGTCATTGCAATTCCATTTGGTTTTGTATCCAATCTGACTAATTCATGGATTGGTTTAATGATTATTTATCTATTGACTCAACTACTTTGGATTGTAGGTATCCACGGTGCTAACATTGTTTTTGCATTTGTTAGTCCAATTGCTCTTGCTAATATGGCTGAAAATGCTGCTGGCGGGCACTTCGCTGTTGCAGGTGAATTTTCTAATATGTTTGTAATTGCAGGTGGTTCTGGTGCAACTTTAGGCCTATGTTTATATATTGCTTTTGCCTCTAAATCTGAACAGCTTAAAGCAATAGGACGAGCATCTGTAGTTCCAGCCTTATTTAATATTAATGAACCATTAATTTTTGGATTACCTATTATCTATAATCCAGCCTTGGCTATACCATTTATTTTAGCACCAATGGTTACTGCTACTATTTATTACGTAGCGAATTCTCTAAACTTTATTAAGCCAATTATCGCACAGGTTCCATGGCCAACTCCAGTAGGGATTGGAGCTTTCTTAGGGACAGCAGATCTTCGAGCTGTATTAGTTGCTCTCGTTTGTGCATTTGCAGCATTCTTAGTTTATCTCCCATTCATCCGTGTATATGATCAAAAACTAGTGAAAGAAGAGCAAGGCATTTAATAAGAAAAAAAGTATATTCGATGATAGAATCCATATAGTTTAAATAATGAATGTTAACATTAGCAGTGAAGAAATCTTTTTAAGTTATTCTTCTCTGCTTTTTCATTTTATTTTTTTGCTATGTAGGGTATGAAGCAAAATAGAAAGTAGTTCGAATAGTTGATAAACAGGGAACTGCTGTTACTTTAAAAAAACAATACAGTAAAGTATGTTATCGTAGAATACGATACAATAGTAAAAAAGCAAAAAGAACGCGTTTTCATCTTTGAGTTTGAAGTTTATAAAATAGGCTAAATGTGCTGAAATTTAGAGATTACAGACAAAATAAAATATTTAAAAGCTACATAGAAACATGGTATAATGTAACTAAAGGAGGTAGCATATGTCCTTAGATATAGATAAAGAAAAGATGACAATCATGGGAGTAGCTTTTGAAAACCGCTCCGTTTTTAAGAGTGTTTGGTATGCTTTAAGTACAAATATGATTGAAGGATGGCGACCTACGGTTAGTGATGTTGAAAAATTACGAGATGAAGCTCTTGGTCTGGGGATGGCTTAATGAAGCGTAAATGTTATAATTCTTATGACTATATTGATCCAGATAATTTATATACCTATCCAGATTCTTCAGTTCTAAGAAATAAGCAGGAAGAACGAGATGAACAAAAAGCACGTGAGCTTGAATATCGTATGGTTGCTAGTAAGAGTTTGAAATTATTTATCAATCCTATCCCAGTTTATAGTGTAGAAGATATATTGAAAATTCATCAATTTTTGTTTGAAGATATGTATCATTGGGCAGGTGAATTTAGAAAAGTCAATATTTCAAAAAGTGGTAATGCTTTTATGCCGATTCAGTCTTTCGATACAGCAATAAAGTTTTTTATAACGCACCAAAAATGGTGCGTTTCTATTTTTTTTGCTATAATAGAAATAAATAAAAGGAGGACTCTCATGATTGGAGAAAATATAAAAACATTACGTAAAACACATGATCTCACCCAACCTGAATTCGCAAAGATTATTGGCATCTCTCGAAATAGCCTGAGTCGTTATGAGAATGGGACAAGTTCAGTTTCGACAGAATTAGTAGATCGTATCTGCAAAAAATTTAATGTTTCCTATATCGATATCGTAGGGGAGGAAAAAATGCTCACACCAGTAGAAGATTATCAGTTAACATTAAAAATAGAATTGATAAAGGAAAGAGGAGCAAATATCTTAGCGCAACTTTATCGTTTTCAAGATGAACAAGGAATTAAATTTGATGATAGTTCTAATCCTTGGGTTCTAATGAGCGATGATCTTTCTGATTTGATTAACACGAAGATTTATCTTGTTGCAACTTTTGAGGATGTAGAGCGATATAATGGCTATTTGGATGGCATTGAACGTGTGCTAGAACAAGCTAGTCATCTAGTGGTGGCTTAATGAAATTAGATAAATTTAGCCAGGATGACTTTATTAAAGCCTCTAATCGACTCATTCGTTCTTTAACTCGTGGAAAAACAACTTCATCTCAGCCTAAGGCTATTTTGCTTGGTGGACAGAGTGGTGCTGGTAAGACAACGATTCATCGTATTAAACAAAGGGAATTTCAAGGAAATATTATTATCATTGATGGAGATAGTTATCGCTCTTTTCATCCGAACTACCTTGGTCTACAGGAAAAGTATGGTAAAGATAGTGTGGATTATACCAAAGTATTTGCAGGCCAAATGGTTGAATATCTTGTAGATGAATTGAGTAAACAAGGTTATCATTTATTAATCGAAGGTACCTTGAGAACGACCGAAGTTCCTCGTAAAACAGCACAATTATTGACAGCTAGAGGCTATCAAGTCTCACTTGCACTGATTGCGACTAAGCCAGAATTGTCCTATCTCAGTACTTTGATACGTTATGAGGAGCTCTACGCTATAGATCCTAGTCAAGCTAGAGCGACTCCTAAAACACACCATGATGGAATTGTAGGACATTTGGTTGGTAACTTACGGGAGTTGGAAAAGGAAGAACTTTTTAGACAAATTCAAATTTATCAAAGAGATCAATCGTGTGTTTATGATTCGCAAGTAGATCAAACCTCAGCAGCAGAAGTTCTACAAGAATGCCTCTTTGGAAAATGGAACACGGTGGAAGAAGAGATGTTGAAGATAGGACAGGAAAGGTTGAGGGAGTTAGGTGATAATTGATATGTGATGCAGGGGTAATTTATTTCGATGAATCGACAGTAATAGTTTTTTTATAGAAGCTAAATATTTATTGTCCAGGGGAACAAATATTGTATTGATTGATGACTTTGATAAAGTAAATACTGCTTTATACAATGTTAGTATCAAATGTTTGATAAGGGAAAGTTGGAAGATATAAATTACTTGGTAGATGTTTCCATAGGGTAAAATTCACACCATTACTTTTTAAGATTGCGATAAGCAATATCTCCAACTGTCATAGGAACTACATTAGAAGTATTTACATAAACCTGTGTTGTTCCTGTGTCACTGTGTGTTAGAGCTTCAGAAATAGCTTCTAAGCTCATTCCTGCTTGTTTGGCAAGTGTCGCTCCTGTATGTCGCAGTTTATGAGGTGTAGCATGTGCCGGCTCTTTATGTCACTTTCTGATGCTTTTCATTTTATTGTTTAGATAGTCGGCATGTAAAGGTTTGTTGATGTTTCCTTTGGTGTCGATATATGTAAATAAATTGTTCTGGATTACTGAGGGTGCCAAACTTTGATAGTTCGTATTTTTGTTATTTTTCCCAAGAGGTAAGAAGCTGAAGTAAGTCATTAGAAATAGAGAAAATAAGACCAAAAAACCTATTTCAGGAGAAAATGAAGGAAATATTTCCATAATAAAACGCATACTATCAAGTTTTTTCAATACCTGATAGTATGCGTTTTTAGGATTTTAAAGCCTGATTGCTCAGTCTCTTTTTCATTATAATTTAGTTATAATTTAATCTTATTTGAAAAAGTGGGTGATGCTTTTCTTTAACAAGACTATGATGATAGTACTTCCAAAAGTTATAGATCCCATGTTATCTTTCAAGTATCAGTGTTCTAAATTCGCTATATCTTGTTAGGGTTTTGGTAGAATCATTGATAACAGACTGTTGCAAATCTAGTTAGATGTATGATTTATGATTATCTATTTTTCTAGTAACCAATCTATAATGTTTTTCTTCTCAATACCATTGTAATTGGCTGTTGGCTGAATCGTATCCATTGTTAATAGATATTTAGGAAATTGATCTTTAATGGCTTCTAGTGGTCTAAGTTCTCTTTCTAGTGTCTCAGGAGCAAGTGTTGTTTCACTGACTTGATAATAAGCGTAGTGACCAAGATCAGTTACAACAACAAAATCAACCTCATATTTATCTAAATTACCAACATATACTTGTGAATATCTACGTCTCAATTCCAAATATACCATATTTTCCAAGATATGCCCAATGTCTTCTTTGTGGTCTGGCAATAAGAGGTGTCGTAAACCTAAATCAACGGGATAATATTTTTCTAAGCGTTGCAATAATGCTCGACCTTTGACATCAAAACGTGGGACGGAATAAAAAAGTAAACTGTCTGTCAAAGTCGTCAAATAATTTTCTAAAGTATTATGGGATATTGAAACGTTTTGGCTGACTAGGGTATTACGAATCTTATTTGTTGATATTAAGCTACCTGTACTACTGAGAAGGGTTCGGACAATGCGCTCAATAATAGTAGGATTTGGATTTCCCAATCTAGTGACAATATCATTTAACAGTATTGAGTTATATATTCCTCTTAGATAATCAATTTTTTCAGCGTAAGATGATGTTTGCAATAAGTAAGGGAAAGCACTAAAGAGATAATTGTTAAAAATTTCTGTTGTATTCAGATTCTCTGAGAGAGATTGACCTGATAGGTATTCTTCAAATGACAAAGGAAGGACCTCTATCTCAACATACCGACCAGTCAAGTTTGTAGCTAATTGGCTACTCATAAAGTAAGCGTTTGATCCAGTCAAATAGAGGTCAACATTTGGCAAGATGAATAGACTATCTGCTACCAGTTCAAATTTTTCAACATGTTGAATTTCATCTAAAAAGATATAGTATGTTTTCTCGCTAACTAATTGCTCTTTTATATAAGCGTATAATGTTTGAAAATGTCGGAGGTCATAATAACTCAGATCCTCAAAATTGATGGATATGATTTGATCCTCGTCTACCCCAGTTGCTAGTAACTCCTCTTTATAGAGTTGAAAAAGCACAGATTTACCAGCTCGTCTAACTCCACTCACAACCTTAATGATTTGACGGTCACGATGTCTTCTTAAAAAATCTAAATAATGTGGTCTTTTAATATAGTTCATAATAGATACCTCAAAGATAGTATAATACAAATAGATATTATTTTCAAATATTTAGAAATAAAATGGAATTTATTTTATTATTTCTAAGTATTTAGAAATAGTGTTTTTCTGTAATTAAAAAATAGTCCATTTTGGTATGGCATGATAGTAAACCTTATAAGGTGTTATAGCAAGTATTCAAATAAAAAGCGCATACTATCAGGCGTAAAAGCTTGATAGTATACGTTTTATCCTAGAAATATTTACTGGATGTTTTTCTCAAACTGACTTTTTAAGAAGTTACCTTATCAGCAATTTCAAATAAGTTTATGGAGCTATCTTTGGAAAAATTGTAGAGTGTCAAAGCTTACCACAGTCTTTAGCATTTCAATAATTTACATTGCTTACGTTTTGTTTTGATAAGTTTTACGGTAATCTCCAGGAGAAAGTCCAGTCCTTTGTTTAAAAATTTTAGTAAAGTAAGAATAATTATCATACCCTACTTGACAAGATACTTGTGATATTGAGATATTTGTTTGAGATAGGAGAGATTTAGCAGCATTAATGCGTTTATCCGTTATATATTTAACAAGAGTTTCTCCAGTTTCTTTTTTAAAAATTCTAGCTAAATGATCTGCGCTGAGATAAACCATATCTGCTAATATAGAACGATTTATATCTTCATAGTAGTGATGATCTATGTATTCGACGATGCGTTGAATACTATTTTTTTGATTTTCAATGTTTGTTGCAAATTTCTTAGCATGTGACCAGTAATAATCAAAGTAATCCTGAAAAGATTCAATTGAATGAAAGCGTCGTTGGAATAGGAAATCATGAGTGCTGTTTTGGAATAATTTATGTGCCGAGATTCCATTTTGATCTAGATATATTCCTATTTGTTGAGTCCAATCTAGTAAAATTTGTTGTAGTGTGAAAGTAGGAATTTGAGAATTGTAAGCAAGTGAATCAATTTTTTCTCTTAATTCATATTCGCTTAAGCTATCTAAAAAAGTAATTGAAAGAGTTTCTGTTTTGAAAGAAGTTGGGAAACTATGTGGAACACATGTAATAGTATTCCAATAAGAAACATATTGTTCATTATAAGTGTAGAGTTCTTTGGTATGAAATAAAATATCGGATATTTTATGGCAACTCTTATATATAATGTTTGAGTATTTACTAAAGTTATTAGAAATTTGAGAATGAATCTCATATGCCAATTTGTCACTACGTTTGGATGAGTCTACTCTAAAGAGACAAACATATTGATCAACCTGGCTTTCCATTTTGAATAGACTTATCAGTTTATAAGAAGGTTGTGAAATTCTTTGAAGTTCTCTTTTTAGTTGAGAAGTCCATGATGGAGTTTCTGCAGAATAATCTTCTTCATTAAGATTGATTGTTAAAACTGCAAGAAAAAAATACTGGTGTTTTTGAAGAATAAAATCTTGTTTGCTTGCTATATTTTCTAGCTCATCAATGCGAGAAATTTGAGGTTTTCTAAGGTAATCATACCAGAAGTTATCTTCTATTTGTAAAAGTGCATCATTTTTTCCGTTTAAGTTATGATTCTCAATTTTACTAATGGCTTTTTGAATAATAAATTCTAATTTTTCGAAGTTAATGGGTTTTAGATAGTATTCGAAGCTTTGTAATTCAATTGCTTTTTGAGCATAGTTGAAGTCGGCGTAATTGGTTAAAAAAACTGTTTTTATATCATATTTTTCATTTCTAATCCACGATAAGAGATCGAGGCCACTACCTTGAGGCATTTCTATATCGCTTATCATGAGATCAATAGGATGTTCTCTAATAATATTTTGAGCTTGAGTGAGGCTATAGGCAACATAAACAGTGTCAATGTGTAGTTTAGCCCAATTTATTTTCTCTCGTAAAGCTTCAATGATAAAACGATCGTCATCAACTAATAAGATGTTCATTATAACCTCCATCTATAATCTTGTATGGAATAAGTAAAAGAATTTTAGCCCCACCTTCTTCACTATTTTCAAATGCAATACTATAGTCGTTGGGATAGAGAAGATTTAAACGTTCGATGGTGTTTGTGATCCCGATATGATGTCCATCTTCTGTTATTAGAGACTGTTTCTGATTTAGTTTTGATAAAATTTCTTCAGAGAAACCTGGACCATTATCTTCGATACAAATCTGAATATAATCTGAGTCCTCAGTTTTTACTTTTTTTATTGATAGTAAAATTGTAAATAAATCCTGAAATGAAAAACCGTGTTTGATTGTGTTTTCAATAAATGTTTGTAAAAGTAATGATGGGACAAGAGTATTTTGTAGGTCATCATTGTAGTTTAATGAAAAGTAGATGCTATTTCCATATCGAATTCGTTGTATTTCTAAATAATCTTTAATATGCTGAACTTCATCTTTAAGTTCTGAAAAATCTTGATTAGCCATAAATAAATGACGGAGATAATTTGAAGTTAGGATAGTTAACTCTTCAATTTCTTTATAGTTTTTTGTTTGAAGCATACTATGAATCATTGATAACATATTTAAGTAGAAATGCGGACGAATTTGGTTCTTAAGATAATTAAGCTCAATCTTCTTAAGTTCTAGTTGTGAATGGTATTCTCGTATTTTTAATTCTTGCATGTCAAATATTACTTTATTAAGTTTATCATTTGCCTTATCAATTTCTAGTATACCTTCAGATATAAAAAATTCAGAAGGGGGGATGGAGTCCCCAAGTTGAGAGAGCCGTTCAGTGAGTCTTGTTATTGGTTTAATCATCCATTGACGAATATACAGGATAATGATGATTGATAAAATGGTGATAATGATAGGAACAGCTGATAAAAATACTTCTAAGAGTGTGATATTTCTAAAGACTTCGACATAATCGACTAAAACATAAATATCGAAAGGTAAATGCGTTTTTTCATTTTGAGCATGAATCAGGTAGTTTTCGGAGGGTATATTGTTAGGCTCTTTTAGGGAAAGTTTACCATTATTTCCAATATTGAGTTTTTTGAGAGGTTTTAGGATATCTTCTGAAGATATGACGGCATAAATGATTTTTCCTTCGTAATGAACAGATTTAACTAAGTATTCGCTGTTTTTAGTAGTTATATTTTTCCATTTACGGTCACTTATATCACTACGCAATGATTTTAGATTTGATTTTAACAGTAGATAATCTTCATATGGAATATAAAGATTGGAGACATTTATAAAATGTTCAGTACTATCGGTTTCTAATAAGAATGTCATATGAGTTTCATTTTGATATTCAAACTCTATAAAGCTAGTTTGAACTTTTTTAAGATTTTCTTGATACTCAAGAAACGTTTGTACATGATTTAAGTTCTCTAAAGATTCATTATGCGTTATTGTTGAGTACATAAAGCGTTCTACAGAATGCAATTTCTCATTAACAGAATCAGCATAAATTTCAATTGAACTACGTAGGTGTACTATATTTTGGTTTTTAATAAAATTTCTGGTTATGTTACTCATAGCAATATTGATTAAAATATTTATCAATAGTAGTACAAGTAGGAGTTTAAAGAAAAAATGAATGGAATGTTTTTTTGATAAGTCGTGATTTAATTTCATATACTATTCTCCTCTTAAAATTATAGCACTTTGAAAATACGATATCATGTAACAAAACAGATATGTTTTATCAAGATGTCGGAAAAGTAATAGTTTTTAAAATTAAAAAACTGAAAAATTGATAAACCTAGTCCAAAAAGTTCTATTAAGAGAATTCTATATGGTGTAAAATAATCGTAGAAAATCAGATGGGAGGAAAAACATGAAAGTAGCATCTCAACTTCATAAAATAAAATTAAAGCATAGTATTCCGTTATATATATTACTTTTTCCTTCAATATTGCTATTGATTTTATTTTCCTATATTCCCATGTTGGGACTAATTATTGCATTTAAAGACTATTCACCAGCCAATGGTATCTTTGCTAGTCAGTGGGTAGGATTTAAGTACTTTACTCAATTTTTCTCATCATTCCAATTCGGGACAACTATGTTCAATACATTAAAAATTTCACTTTATAGTATTGTAGTAGGATTCCCCTTACCTATTATACTAGCTATCATTAGTAATCAGTTAAGAGTTGGGAAATTTAGAAAAATATTTCAAGTGACAACTTACTTACCTCATTTTATCTCTACAATGGTTATGTGTGGGATGATCATCTTATTTTTATCTCCTACTAGTGGTTTGTTAGCGAATGTATTTAAGTCTATTGGAATCACTATTCCAGATTTTTTATCAAAACCTAGTCATTTTGCAGGTGTTTATGTTTGGAGTGATGTATGGCAACATATTGGTTGGGATAGTATTATTTATCTAGCGGCGCTTTCTGCAATTGATCCTACATATTATGAGGCTGCAACTATGGATGGTGCTTCTAGGTTACAAAAAATTCGGCATATAGAATTACCATTGCTTTTGCCGACTGCTATGATTTTATTAATATTAAGAGCAGGTAGTTTATTAAGTGTAGGTTTTGAGAAAGTGTTACTACTACAGAATCCACTTAATTTAGCAGGAAGTGAGATAATTTCGACCTATGTTTATAAAGTTGGTATGGTGAACTTTCAGTATAGTTATTCGACAGCTATAGGGTTATTTAACACGGTAGTTAATCTAATAATTTTGTTATCTGTTAACTGGTTCTCGAAAAGATATACTAGAACGGGTCTTTTTTAAAGGAAGGAGTGCTCAAGGTGAAATGGTTTCATAAATCAAGAAAAACAAACTCTGAATTATTATTTGATATGGTTACCTATGGTTTAGCAATTTTCCTCATCCTGTTAATTGTTTATCCGTTATGGTTTGTAGTGATTGCATCTTTTAGTAATCCTTCAGATGTTGCAAATGGGAAGGTATGGTTTATTCCTAGAGAATGGAAATTAGATGGATATTTACATCTTATTCAACAACCTTTATTTTTACGTAGCTATTTAAATACAATTTTATATACTGTTGTTGGTACCTTAGTTGCTTTAGTAGTCAATATTCCAGCTGGTTATGCTTTATCTAGAAAAGAATTAGTTGGTAGAAAATGGATGAGTATTCTATACATAATCCCTATGTTTGTATCAGGTGGCTTGATTCCTACCTACTTAACAGTAAAGAATGTAGGCTTGATTGATACATTTTGGGTAATGGTAATACCTTTTGCAGTTTCATCATACAATATTATTGTTGCTAGAACTTTCTTTAATAATAGTATTCCAGACGGGATGTGGGAGGCTGCGCAAATTGATGGATGTGGTACAATTCGTTATTTTATTAAGATAGTCGTTCCTTTATCAAAAGCTATTATAGCAGTTATTGGACTTTGGACTGCAGTTGGTATTTGGAATTCGTGGTTTAATGCTTTAATTTATTTAACGAATGAAAATTTACAACCATTGCAATTAATTTTACGACGTTTACTAATTAGTAATCAAATGTTACAATCGCAAGCAACAGGAGAAGTGGCATCAGATCTTCGTATCAAAGCTGATATGATGAAATATGCAGCAATTGTTATTTCAACCGCTCCGATTATGTTGCTATATCCCTTTGTTCAAAAATATTTTAATCAAGGCGTAATGATTGGCGCGTTGAAAGAATAGGAGAAAGACATGAAAAATAAATCATTTACATATTTGTTCTTAGGAACAGTTACACTTGCTGGCTTAACAGCCTGTGCAAATTCTAATAATGCGAATAAGGACGATAAATCTGGAGAAGACTCTTATAAAATCACAACTGTTCGTTGGTCTGACTGGGGAGAAGATTATCATAAAGGTTTTCTAACAGATTCTGCCAAGGAAGCAGGTATTGATGTTAAATGGGATACACTTGTAGCAGCAGATTGGGCAGATAAGAAATCTGTGTTGGTTGCTAGCGGAGATTTACCAGATGCATTTTTAGGTTCAAATGCATTTACAGATTCAGAAATTGCTCAGAACCAATCTTTGTTTATTCCATTGGAAGATTTAATCAAGGAAAATATGCCTAATTTAACTAAGGCTATGGAGAAAGAACCTAAGATTAAAGCGATGATTACTTCACCAGATGGTCATATCTACAGTCTACCTAAAAAATTACCGATGCGTCCTACTGTAGCTAATCAGCTATTTATTAATAAAAAGTGGCTGGATAATTTAGGATTAAAGGTTCCAGAAACTTATGATGATTTAGTAAAAGTACTACAAGAATTTAAGGATAAAGATGCGAACGGAAATGGAGACGCTTCTGATGAAATTCCATTCGGAGCAGGAAACTTTGATCCAACATTCTCATATATTCTTCCGTTCAATAATCGTTTAGGTGCAGATAATACATATGAAATGTCTGTAAAAGATGGAAAACCAGTCTACCTTCGTACAGAAGAAAGTTATAAACAAGGGATTGCAGCAATGCACGAATCTTATAAAAAAGGTTTGATTGATCCGGAAATCTTTACAGAAGATACCTCTATGAGTGTTGCGAAACGTATGGATAAGGGAGTATCTAGAGTAGGTGTTTCTAGTGGTTGGACAGCAGATGCAACGTTTGGCTTACATTCAAGTGAGTATATTGCTCTACCTGCTTTAAAAGGTATGGATGGAAAACAATATGTCTTTTCTGATCCAGATCATTACAACTATGGTCGCAATGAGATTTTGATTACAAATAAGAGTAAAAATCCTGCTAAATTATTGAAATGGTTGGATAAATTATATACAGATGAAGCAAGTATTCAGAATTTCTATGGATCATTTGGAATAGCTACTGAAAAGAATGGTGATAAGTTTAAAGTGTTACCTCCTAAAGATGGTAAATCAGCTGATGAATGGGCATGGATTCATTCACTTCGAGATTTTGGTCCTAAATACGTAAGCGATGATATCAATAGTCGCGTAGAAATCGATCAAACACAAGGTGATGGATTGAAATTGAAGATGGACCAAGATTTGAAACAATTTGCGTTGCCAGCTTACCCTAATGTGATTTATTCACAAGAAGAACTTAACAAATTATCATCAATCTATGTGAGTATTGAATCTTATGTCAAACAACAAGCATCTAAATGGGTAGTTGAAGGCGGCATAGAAAAAGAATGGGACTCATACAAAGAAACTCTTAAGAATATGGGATTGGACGAATTTATGAAGATTCAACAGGAAGCATATAATCGTTACCAAAAAGAAGTAAAAGAGTAATACTTTATATGAACTCTTGGTTGTATAAACAAGGGACTAGCTAGTTACAGGAAGCGAGACTGATAACATCAAATTATCTCGCTTCCTTTATTCTAATTTTTAAAGAAATTTGGAAATGTTTTTTAAATAATTTAGGTAATATTTTTGTGCAACTGACATTCTAAAATATAGAGTTAAGACGATTGATTTTATGGAGAATATATTATGCAAAAATTATTTTCATTAGATGGAAAAGTGGTTAGAATTTTAACTTTTTTGACAGATTTAATTATTTTAAATACTCTATTTATTGTTAGTTGTATTCCAATAGTTACAATTGGGGCATCATTAACTTCTCTTACGACAATGTGGTATCGTATTTTAAAAGGTAAAGATACCGATATTGCTTATCATTATTTTCGGATCTTTAGACAAAATTTTAAACAATCAACTTTTATTTGGTTGTTTATCCTCCTAATAGAATTACTTTTATATGTGAACTATTGTCTTTGGGGCTATTCAAGTTTATTTTCAGAGTATAGTTTATTGTTAGTGTTGCCCTTTTTATTTGTTATAATACTTTTGATGAGTGTTATTTTTACCTATATTGGTCTATTTAAAGATAATCTAAAAAATAGTATTGTAAATAGCGTATTAATTTGTATTTTAAATCCAATACAAGCTATCATGTTGGTTTTATTTAATATTTCTGTACTGTATATGAGTTTTAGTAGTCCAGAACGAGTTTTAACAGCTATTTACGTATTTACATTTGGGGGATTTGCTTTTTGCGGATTGATGAATGTAACGATAACAAATAAAATGTTTGATAAGGTAAAGAAATTTACTAAAAGGAGGAAAACAAAGTGAAAATTTTTAAGGGAGAGTTTTATCGAATCTCTGTATTAACAGACAAGCTAGTAAGGTTAGAATACTCTCAAACTGGAAGTTTTGAGGATAGAACGACACAACTTATCTATAATAGAGATTTTGGCCAAGTTTCGTTAGATTATATCGAGACATCAAACGTACTAGATATTATGACGGACTATTTTCATCTGCACTTTAATAAAGGAGAATTTAACGCCGAAAATTTATTTATAGAATTAAAAGGAAATTTTGCCGTATATGGTAGTCGCTGGTATTTTGGTGAATCTATTGAAACGTTAAAAGGAACAGCTCGGACTCTGGATGAGGCAGATGGAGCAATCTCGTTAGAAGATGGAATTATTAGCCGAAATGGTATAGCCTTATTGGATGATTCTCAAGGATTTATTTGGGATGAACAGTCTGGTTATATTGAGAGAGAAAATCAAATTGATCTCTATTTCTTTGCCTATGGGCATGATTATAGAGGAGCAATCAGAGACTTTTACCATTTGACGGGTTCAACACCCTTGTTGCCAAGATATGCTTTAGGCAATTGGTGGAGTAGATATTGGCCTTATACGTCGGATGAATACTTGGATTTAATAGACAGATTTGAAACAGAGAACATTCCATTATCTATCGGTGTGTTAGATATGGATTGGCATATAACTGAAATTCCAGCTCGTTTTGGAAGTGGCTGGACAGGATATAGTTGGAATAGAAACTTAATACCTAATCCAGAACAGTTATTGCAACAACTTCATGATAGAAAGTTAAAACTCTCCTTAAATGTCCATCCTGCTGATGGTATACGGGCTTATGAAGAAGCTTATCCTCGAGTCGCAAAACGATTGGGGTTAAATGTAGAACTAGAAGAACCTGCTATTTTTGATTTTTTTAATCCATCTTTTAGAGAAGCCTACTTTAAAGATGTTCATTATGAGCTAGAAAAGCAGGGAGTAGATTTTTGGTGGATTGACTGGCAACAAGGGACTCAAGGTGTCTTGGATCCACTGTGGCTTTTAAACCATTATCACTATCAGGATAGTTGTAAAAATGCAGAAGGTGGCTTAATTTTATCAAGGTATGCAGGTCCTGGTAGTCACCGCTACCCTGTTGGTTTTTCAGGGGACACTATTATTAGTTGGAATTCCTTAAGATTTCAACCTTATTTTACAGCGACAGCATCAAATATCGGTTATAGTTGGTGGAGCCATGATATCGGTGGGCACATGCTGGGGGATTATGACGAGGAGCTACAAACTAGATGGCTACAGTTTGGTGTTTTTAGTCCGATCACTCGATTACATAGTTCTAGAAGTCCCTTCAATAGTAAAGAACCTTGGTTTTTTTCAGAAACAACATCTAAGATTATGAAGAAATACCTTCGTTTGAGACATCAGATGATTCCATATCTATATACCATGAATGTAAAGACACATGAGGAAGGTGCCCCATTAATCAGCCCAATCTATTATTTCTACCCAGAGAATGATGAGAGTTATAATGTTCCAAATCAATACTTTTTTGGAACAGAACTGATGGTGGCTCCCATTGTAGAAAAGATGGATTTGGCATTCCAATCTGCAAAAGTAGATGTATGGTTCCCTGAAGGTGAATGGTATGACTTCTTTTCAGAGAAAAAATATACAGGTGGTGTGAAGTTGAGTGTTTATAGAGACATTTCGACTATACCTGTGTTTGCAAAAAGTGGTGCAATCATTCCCTTGGTTGGTTCTGAGATAGATATGGGTGTTGATTTACCTGAAGTTGTAGATTGGTATGTATTCCCAGGCAAACAACATTCCTTTGAAATGATTGAAGATCAAAATGGTCAAAGATATAAAACAAGATTATCAATCGATTGGGAAATGGGGATGGTAGAGTTAACATTACAAGGAGATTCTAGTATCGTTCCAAGCAATAGAAGGCATAGAATTCATTTTAAAGGAACGAATGTGTCTATCATTGAATTGCCAAATAAGAATGATACAGCTAGATTTGAATGGAAAGATCATAAAAGGACATCCCTAAATGATGAAGTTTTTAGACTACTAAAGACGGCTTCTCTCCCATATGAATTAAAAGATAGATTATTAAATCAATTCATCAATGCCAAAAATTCTCATGAGTTAATGAATATCTTGCATCATCAGGATAAGGAATTGAGAGGGCGTTTGTTGGAAATGATATTTACTAGCGAAAACTAATTGAGATAATTAGAAAGTCATTTGTTTAGTGTATATGAAGCTTCGGTATGGTATTTGTTATCATTGGTCACATTGAAAATGTGAAATAAGCACCTACAACATAGACTTTACAACACTTCATGGTTCGCTCCGTGAGGTGTTTTTCGCTGTTAGTTTTATCTGTTTGAGCAGGCTGCATCTAGTTTCCTAGTTTGCTTTTTGATTTTTATTGAGTATGAGTCAAAGTTAAATAAAAATCTCACTATTCATCAGGCTAAAAGAAACCTAATCATAGTGAGATTGTGAAATTATAGTAGGGTTTGTATGGCCTCTTCAATTTGTTTTGGGTCTGTTTTTGAAGAGAAGCGTTCAAAGACCTGCCCATCACTACCGATGAGGAACTTAGCGAAATTCCATTCGATTCGTTTTCCTAGTGGGCCAGATTTCTGGTCTTTCAACCAAACATAGAGGGGATCTGCCTCCTTACCGTTGACCTTGACCTTTGCAAAACGTGGGAAGGTGGTTTGATAGTGTAGGCTACAGAAGCTATTGATTTCCTCTGCGCTGCCTGGTGCTTGTCCCATAAACTGATTGCAAGGGAAGTCTAAAATCTCAAAACCTTGGTCTTGATAGCGGTCATAGAGTTCTTGGAGTCCTTGGTACTGGGGAGTTAAACCACATCCAGTAGCAGTGTTGACAATCAAGAGTACCTTACCACGATAGGCATCTAGTGGAGTTGATTGGTTGTTTTGGTCTAAAACGGAAAAATCATAAAGTGAAGTCATGAGGGCCTCTTTTCTTTTTCTACATTGTAACAGTTTTTACTTTTTTCGTCGAGTCGGATGGAAGATGTTGTTGAAAAATAGGTCCTTGATATAATAGAAATCGTTTACAAACAGCTTAAAAAATGGTGTGGTTTAATTAAATCGATTTACTTAGTTGCTATAAATCTCTAATTTGAGATTTAGTTCCTATTGATTTATTGGAGTGTATAAATGCAAACAAAAACAAAGAAACTCATTGTGAGTTTGTCTTCACTTGTTTTATCAGGATTTTTATTATACCATTATCTGACAGTTGGAGCGGAAGAAACGCCTACGAATACCATTCAGAAAAGCCAGAAGTTCAGTATCAGCAAAGGGATACAAAAAATTTAGTTGAAAATGGTGATTTTGGTCAGACGGAGGACGGAAGCAGTCCGTGGACAGGAAGCAAAGCTAAGGGGTGGTCAGCTTGAGTAGACCAGAAGAATAGTTCTGCAGATGCCTCAACTCGAGTTATTGAGGCTAAGGATGGGGCTATCACTATCTCAAGCCATGAGAAATTAAGGGCAGTGGTTCACCGTATGGTCCCTATTGAAGCTAAGAAAAAGTACAAACTGCGTTTCAAGATTAAAACAGATAATAAAGTCGGGATTGCTAAGGTTCGTATCATTGAGGAAAGTGGTAAGGACAAGCAATTGTGGAATTTTGAAACGACATCAGGAACAAAGGACTGGAAGACCATTGAAGCAGACTATAGCCCGACTTTAGATGTTGATAAAATCAAGCTGGAGTTATTCTATGAAACGGGAACTGGGACTATTTCTTTTAAGGATATTGAGCTGGTAGAGGTAGCAGACCAGCCTTCTGAGGATTCTCAAACAGATAAACAGCTCGAGGAAAAGATTGATTTACCAATTGGGAAAAAACATGTCTTTGCTCTTGCAGACTATACTTATAAGGTAGAAAATCCTGATTTTGCTTCAGTCAAAAATGGAATTTTAGAACCTCTTAAGGAAGGGACAACCAATGTCATTGTCAGTAAAGATGGAAAGGAGGTGAAAAAGATTCCTTTGAAGATTCTAGCCTCTGTTAAGGATGCATACACAGCCCGTTTGGATGACTGGAATGGTATCATCGCTGGGAATCAATACTATGATTCTAAAAATGAACAGATGGCCAAATTAAACCAGGAACTGGAAGGAAAAGTGGCTGATAGCCTATCCAGTATTTCAAGTCAGGCGGGCCGCACCTATTTGTGGGAAAAATTTTCAAATTATAAAACGTCTGCGAATCTAACTGCTACTTATCGGAAATTGGAGGAGATGGCCAAGCAAGTGACCAATCCTTCTTTTCGTTATTATCAGGATGAAACCGTTATTCGAACAGTTAGGGATTCCATGGAATGGATGCATAAACATGTCTACAATAGTGAAAAAAACATTGTTGGGAGTTGGCGGGATTATGAAATCAGTACACCTAGTGCCATCAACAATACCTTGTCTCTGATGAAAGAATACTTCTCTGATGAGGAAATTAAAAAGTATACAGATGTGATTGAAAAATTTGCGCCAGATCCCGAATATTTCCGAAAGACGACTGATAACCCATTTAAGTCCCTAGGTGGAAACTTAGTGGATATGGGAAGGGTAAAAGTAATAGCTGTTTTACTGCGCAAGGATGACCAAGAAATTTCTTCTACCATTCGTTCGATTGAGCAAGTGTTCAAGTTGGTAGACCAAGGTGAAGGTTTTTATCAAGATGGATTCTATATCGACCACACCAATGTTGCCTATACGGGTGCTTATGGGGATGTCTTGATTGATGGCCTGTCTCAACTGTTGCCAGTCATTCAAAAGACCAAGAGCCCAATCAATAAAGATAAAATGCAAACTATGTACCACTGGATTGATAAATCGTTTGCCCCTTTGCTGGTGAATGGAGAGCTGATGGATATGAGTCGTGGACGCTCGATCAGTCGTGCAAATTGCGAGGGGCACGTGGCCGTAGTAGAAGTGCTAAGAGGGATTCACCGGATAGCGGATATGTCTGAAGGAGAAACCAAACAACGTTTGCAGAGTTTTGTGAAGACCATTGTCCAATCGGATAGTTATTATGATGTCTTTAAGAATTTGAAGACTTATAAGGATATCAGTTTGATGCAATCTTTGTTAAGCGATGCTGGAGTCGCAAGTGTTCCAAGAACCAGTTATCTATCTGCCTTTAATAAGATGGATAAAACAGCTATGTACAATGCGGAGAAAGGGTTTGGATTTGGCTTGTCACTCTTTTCCAGTCGTATCTTGAATTACGAACACATGAACAAGGAAAACAAACGTGGTTGGTATACGAGTGATGGGATGTTCTATCTTTACAATGGCGATTTGAGTCACTATAGCGATGGCTACTGGCCAACAGTTAATCCATATAAGATGCCTGGTGCGACAGGAACAGATGCTAAGAGATCGGATAGTGATACAGGTAAAGTTCTACCGTCTGCTTTCGTTGGAACGAGCACACTAGATGAGGCCAATGCGACAGCAACCATGGATCTCACTAACTGGAATCAAACACTGACTGCTCATAAGAGCTGGTTTATGCTGAAGGATAAGATCGCCTTTTTAGGAAGTAATATCCAAAACACTTCAATAGATACTGCTGCAACTACAATTGACCAGAGAAAACTGGAATCAAGTGATCCATATAAAGTCTATGTCAATGATAAAGAAGCCTCCCTCACGGAACAAGAAAAGGATTATCCTGAAACCCAAAGTGTCTTCTTAGAATCGTCCGATTCGAAAAAGAATATTGGTTACTTTTTCTTTAAGAAGAGTTCAATCAGTATGAGTAAGGCTGTCCAAAAGGGATCTTGGAAGGATATCAATGAAGGACAGTCAGACAAGGAAGTTGAAAATGAATTTCTTATGATTAGTCAGGCTCATAAGTAAAATGGGGATTCTTATGGCTATATGCTCATCCCTAACGTGGATCGTGCCACCTTCAATCAAATGGTAAAAGAGTTAGAAAGTAGTCTCATCGATAACAATGAGATCCTTCAGTCTGTTTATGATGCCAAACAAGGAGTTTGGGGCATTGTGAAATATGATGATTCTGTCTCTACTATTTCCAACCAATTCCAAGTCTTGAAACGTGGGGTCTATACGATTCGAAAAGAAGGGGATGACTATAAGGTTGCCTACTACAATCCTGAAACCCAGGAATCAGCTCCAGATCAGGAAGTCTTTAAAAAGTTAGAACAAGCAGCTCAACCACAAACTCAGGATTCAAAAGAAAAGGAAAAATCTGAAGAAGAAAAGAACCATTCGGATCAAAAGAATCTCCCTCAGACAGGAGAAGGTCAGTCAATCTTGGCAAGTCTAGGGCTCTTGCTACTTGGGGCGACTTATCTATTCCGTAGAGGAAAGAATAACTGATTTGTTCATCATCTAAGATGAATCACATGAAACTGTGGAAAATAGAAAAAATCCGAAGAAAGTCAAACATCTTCGGATTTTTCTTTTAAAAAGAGTTTGGAACAAAAAGATTTTGATTTTAGAAATTCTTTATTATAAATTTTAAAAATCGATAGATTAGACAAAAAAGCGAACAATACAGAATTCTGAGTGTCAGATAACTCGTTTTGTTCGCTTTTTATATTTAAGGTTAGACTTTTGTCCCAGACTATTTTCACTTCATTTTATCTGAGTGTAACATACTGTTGGGCAATCTCGCTAATGCGGTCAAAGTCGCCTTGGGAAGCGAGTTTATTGAGTTCGCCACCAATTCCAACGGCGTCTGCACCAGCAGCGAACCATTGAGGAATGTTGTTTAGGCCGACTCCTCCGGTTACCATTACGGAAACTTGTGGGATCGGTGCCTTGACTGCAGAGATATATGCTGGACTGAGAGCACTACCTGGGAAGAGTTTAATGATTTCACTACCGGCTTCAAGTGCAGTCGTTATCTCTGTGAGAGTAATACAGCCTGGAATGTACGGAGTGCTATAGAGATTGCACATTTTTGCAGTTTCAGCATGGAAAGATGGAGAAACAACGTAATTTGCTCCGGCTAGAATAGCATCTCTAGCAGTTACGGCATCAATCACAGTACCTGCACCGATACAAACACTTTGATCGTCCTGATACAAGTCTACAAGTTCCTTGATGATTTGCCCTGCATACTGATTGGTATAGGCGATTTCAATAGCTTTGATACCTCCCTTGATACAAGCAATCGAGGCTTGCAGTCCTTCTTCCTTTGTATTTCCTCGAATAACAGCGACAATTTTTTGTTTTTTTAGTTCAATAATCGTATCTGATTTGGTCATGTAATTCTCCTAACGAATGATATCTTGTGCATTTGCCAGTAATTTTTCAATACTAGTTTCGGAAGTGGAGAGATGGTCTCCTGGAAGAGTACATTTGAGAGTTGCGCTCGCAACTGCAAAGTCAATGGTAGTTTTTAAGGAGGAATGATGGAGTAGTTGATAAAGGGCACCAGATATAAAGGCATCCCCGCTACCAACTCGTTGATAGACTGCAGTTTTTAGTTGGACAGACTCTTCAAATCGTTCTCCCAGAGCATAGGCCTGATAGACATTTTTGTCTTGTTCATCACTAGAGCGGAGGGTATGGAAAATGGCCTTGAAACCATAGGCTTCTTTTAATTGTCGCATGCGATTTTCCACCTCTTTTAGGCTGGCTCTGTCTCTTGGGAACATCTCTAGATTTTGGTCATCAATCATGAGAGGATCAATACCAAAGCAATAGTCAGCGAAACGTGCAAACTTAGAAAATTCATACTTGGCTTCTAGGATTGAAATCATCTTTGTCCTCAGATTGAGGTCCATTGAAACGATAATCCCTCGGCGCTTGGCTTCTTCCAAGAGTAGGAGAAGGAGGGTACGAACCTCTTGACCGATAGCTACAGTGATTCCACTAAAATGAAAATGGCTAATCCCCTGAAAGAGAGAACCCATATCTAGCATGTTTGGCCGAATCTGGCTGATACTCGTATGCTTACGATCGTAGAAAACTTCACTTTGACGACAACCAAAGCCGTTCTCCAAAAAGTAGAGGCCGATTCGATCGCCAAGCCGACAGATTGAACTGGTATCGATTTGGTGCTGTTTCAAGAATGTGAGAAAACGATCTCCAATCTCGTTGGCAGGGAGTGCGGTAAAGACTTTCGTTGAGATACCCAGGGCTTGCAAATTACAAGCGATGTTAATTTCTGATCCGCCAAAATAAGTCGAACTGGCAACATGATCGCCGATACTGGTGGCATCTAATGGTGAGATTCGAATTAATGGTTCGCCAAACAGTAATATTTTCGTCATCCATTAGTTCCTTTCTGGTTTAGAATAGCTTTACTTGGCTAATACTTCTTTCAAATAAGCAGCGACTTCATCATCTTGGCAGTTTTCAAAGAAGTATTCTTGGAAGTATTTGCCAGAGATGGTGTCTTTGAGGAAGTCTTGGTCGATTGTTTTAAGGATGGTCATCAAATCATTGTAGGTGATTTGTTTTACCTCGTTTAAGAGACGAGCGTTGCGTTGTTCAGGGATTACACGTTCTCTTGGGTAGCCACCGCCCATTTCTTCAGCAAATAAGCGTTCAAACATCAATTTGAGGGTCAGTTCTGCCCCCCAGCCAAATCCTTTGGCATAAGGGATAGACAAGGCGTTACCACCATTGATTTGAGAATAAAGGTAAGCGTCAGTTGGGTCCACTGCTAGACCACAGACAACACCAGGGAAGCTGTTTAAAGCAAGCATAGCTCCTACACCCGTACCACAGCCGGTAACAACAAAGTCGACTGCTTTTGTATTTAAAAGGATGGCAGCCATTAGGCCGTTTTGTACGTATGTTAATGGGTTTTCACCTTCTTCTCCACGCATACCATAGTTAAATAATTGGTAGCCTTTTTTATTTGTCGCTTCTTTTAGACTATCATAAATAATGTGATTCTTACTAGCTTGACTATTTTCATTGATTAATGCGATTTTCATAAGATCCTCTTTCTATTTTTACTCAGGTTGTTTTCCGATGTAGGCTAAGATACCGCCATCTACATATAGGATGTGGCCATTGACAAAGTCGCTAGCGTCACTAGCGAGAAAGACAGCAGGGCCCATTAAATCTTCAGGATTTCCCCAACGTGCAGCAGGTGTTTTTGCAATGATGAACTGGTCAAATGGGTGGCGAGAACCATCTTCTTGCAACTCACGAAGAGGTGCTGTTTGAGGAGTGGCAATATAACCCGGCCCGATTCCGTTACATTGGATATTGGCTCCACCGTATTCAGACGCAATGTTGCGGGTCAACATTTTCAAGCCGCCTTTAGCGGCAGCATAAGCGCTAACCGTTTCACGTCCCAGTTCGCTCATCATCGAGCAAATATTGATAATCTTTCCATGCCCTTTCTTTATCATAGAAGGAATGACTGCTTTTGAAACGATAAATGGTGCGTTTAAGTCAATATCGATGACCTTACGGAAATCAGCGGCGCTCATTTCGCACATTGGAACGCGGCGGATAATACCAGCGTTATTAACGAGGATGTCAATGACACCAACCTCTTGTTCGATTTGCTTGACCATGGCTTGGATACCGTCCTCGTCTGTCACGTCACAGACATACCCATGGGCTTCGATGCCAACTTCACGATAAGCTTCAATCCCTTTATTGACCAGGTCTTGATTGATATCATTAAAGACAATAGTAGCGCCGACCTCAGCGTAGGATTTGGCAATAGCAAATCCAATTCCATAAGAAGCGCCGGTGATGAGAGCAATTTTTCCTTTTAAAGAAAACTGCTCAATTGAGAATGATGTATTTGTCATTTGATACTTCCTTTCAAATTTGTTAAGACTTCTCTATAACCAAATTATATTCTAGTAAACCGGTTTTGTCAATAATTAAATATTTTTATTTCTGAAAATCTTTGTTTTCCTAAAAAAAACGGAAGATTTTGAAGTTTCTGTCTATTGTAATGGTTAAATAAGCAATGAAAGCGCTAATATTTTTTTGAAAAAACTATTGACAAGATAAAAATAAAGGTCTACAATGTAAAATATAGAGTAAACCGGTAAACTCAAAAAAGAAAGGAGAAAAGATGAAAATTGTACTTGTAGGGCATGGACATTTTGCCACAGGGATTTATAGTTCTTTACAATTGATTGCAGGCAATCAAGAAAATGTGGAGGCGATTGACTTTGTGGAAGGAATGTCAGCAGATGAACTCAAGCAAAAAATCTTACTTGCAATTTCAAATGAAGAAGAAGTTTTAATCCTAAGTGATCTCTTGGGAGGATCGCCATTCAAGGTTTCTTCTACCATAATGGGAGAAAATCCAGCCAAAACAATGAATGTTCTCTCGGGTTTGAACTTAGCTATGTTAATGGAAGCAGTCTTTGCTAGAATGACTCATAGCTTTGATGAGGTTGTTAATAAATCAGTAGTGGCGGCTCAGGGCGGAGTCGTAAATGGTAAAGAATTGTTTTCAACGGATGCAGAGGAAGAGGAAGAAGATTTCGAATCGGGTATTTAAAGGGTAAAAGAATGATAAAAAAGGTTACGATTGAAGAAATAAAATCGCCTGAGCGCTTCTTAGAAGTACCACTTCTGACGAAAGAAGAAGTCGGCCAGGCAATCGATAAGGTTATTCGGCAGTTAGAACTCAACCTTGACTATTTCAAGGAAGATTTCCCGACGCCAGCTACCTTTGATAATGTCTATCCAATCATGGATAATACGGAATGGACCAATGGTTTCTGGACAGGAGAACTGTGGTTGGCTTATGAATACAGTCAACAGGATGAATTTAAAAACATCGCTCATAAAAATGTTCTTTCTTTCCTGGATCGTGTCAATAAGAGAGTAGAATTGGATCACCATGATCTCGGCTTCTTGTACACACCGTCTTGTATGGCTGAATATAAGATAAATGGAGATGGAGAGGCCAGAGAGGCAGCCTTGAAAGCTGCAGATAAGTTGATTGAACGCTATCAAGAAAAAGGTGGTTTTATTCAAGCTTGGGGAGACTTGGGCAAGAAAGAGCATTACCGTTTGATTATCGACTGCTTGCTCAACATCCAACTCTTATTCTTTGCTTATCAAGAAACAGGCGATCAAAAATACTACGATATTGCAGAAAGCCATTTCTATGTTTCAGCTAATAATGTAATCCGTGATGACGCTTCGTCCTTCCACACCTTCTACTTTGATCCTGAGACAGGTCAACCCCTTAAAGGTGTAACGAGACAAGGGTATAGTGATGATTCATGCTGGGCACGTGGTCAATCATGGGGAGTCTATGGTATTCCTTTGACTTATCGTCACCTGAAAGACGAGTCCTGCTTTGACTTGTTTAAGGGTGTAACCAATTATTTCTTGAATCGTCTGCCAAAAGATCATGTTTCTTATTGGGATTTGATTTTTAATGATGGTAGTGATCAATCACGAGATTCTTCAGCAACAGCTATCGCTGTCTGTGGGATTCATGAAATGCTAAAACATCTCCCAGAGGTGGATGCTGACAAAGATATTTATAAACATGCTATGCATGCCATGCTTCGTTCTTTGATCGAACATTATGCAAATGATCAATTTACCCCTGGTGGGACAAGTCTCCTCCACGGTGTGTACTCATGGCATTCAGGTAAAGGAGTGGACGAAGGCAATATCTGGGGTGACTACTATTACCTAGAAGCCCTTATCCGTTTCTACAAGGATTGGAACCTATATTGGTAGGAGGAGAAATATGACAATGCCAAATATTATTATGACCCGTATCGATGAACGGTTGATTCATGGACAAGGACAACTTTGGGTAAAATACCTAGGTTGTAATACGGTCATTGTTGCCAATGATGAAGTAAGCACGGACAAGATGCAACAAACTCTGATGAAAACAGTTGTGCCAGACTCAGTTGCCATGCGTTTCTTCCCTTTGCAAAAGGTGATTGATATCATTCACAAGGCTAATCCTGCTCAAACGATCTTTATCGTTGTAAAGGATGTAAAGGACGCTTTAACCTTGGTAGAAGGTGGTGTCCCTATCAAAGAAATCAATATTGGGAACATTCACAATGCCCCTGGTAAAGAGCAAGTGACACGCTCTATCTTCCTGGGTGGAGAGGACAAGGCAGCTCTCAAGGAATTGAACCAAGCTTATCAAGTAACATTTAATACGAAAACAACTCCAACAGGAAATGATGGAGCTGTTGAAGTCAACATTATGGACTATATTTAAAAGAGGAGATCGTTATGTCGATTAATGTATTTCAAGCGATTTTAATTGGATTATGGACAGCTTTCTGTTTTAGTGGAATGCTGTTAGGAATTTACACCAATAGATGCATTGTTCTGTCATTTGGTGTCGGAATTATTCTAGGTGATTTGCCTACTGCTCTTGCAATGGGAGCTATTGGTGAATTGGCTTATATGGGATTCGGTGTCGGTGCTGGAGGTACTGTTCCACCAAACCCAATCGGACCTGGTATCTTTGGTACCTTGATGGCTATCACTAGTGCTGGTAAAGTCAGTCCAGAAGCGGCTCTTGCCCTCTCTACTCCGATTGCTGTGGCGATTCAATTCTTACAAACTTTCGCCTACACTGTACGTGCTGGTGCGCCTGAAACGGCGATGAAGCACTTGAAAAACCATAATTTGAAGAAATTCAAGTTCACTCTAAATGCAACAATTTGGTTGTTTGCCTTTATTGGATTTACCTTGGGTTGCTTGGGTGCCCTTTCAATGGATACCTTGTTGAAACTCGTAGACTACATTCCACCAGTATTGCTTACAGGTTTGACAGTTGCTGGTAAAATGCTCCCAGCTATCGGTTTTGCGATGATCTTGTCAGTGATGGCTAAGAAAGAGTTGATTCCCTTTGTCTTGTTGGGATATGTTTGTGCAGCTTATCTAAACATCCCAACAATTGGTATTGCAATTGTAGGTACTATCTTTGCTTTGATTGAATTTTATAACAAGCCAAAAACAGCGAATCATGTGGTAGAGGAGGAAGCACACGATGACTGGATCTAACAAATTAACAAAACGTGATTATCTTAAAACGTCTTTGCGGGCATTCTTTTGTCAAAATGGATTTAACTATAGTAACTATCAAGGGTTGGGATATGCCAATGTGATGTATCCTGCTTTGAAAAAACACTATGGAGAGGATCAGGAAGGTTTCTACCAAGCCTTGGAAGAAAACTGTGAATTCTATAATACCAACCCACACTTCCTGCCTTTTATTACCAGTTTGCACCTTGTAATGTTGGAAAATGGCCGTCCGGCAAAAGAGACACGTAGCATCAAGATGGCCTTGATGGGGCCATTGGCAGGTATTGGGGATTCTCTCTCACAATTTTGTTTAGCTCCATTGTTCTCAACCATCGCAGCTTCTTTTGCTCAAGAAGGCCTGGTTGTCGGTCCAATCTTGTTCTTCCTAGCGATGAATACGATTTTGACAGCGATTAAATTGTCAACTGGTCTCTATGGATACAAACTAGGAACGACTGTGATTGATAAACTAAGTGAACAGATGGCAACGATTTCTCGTATTGCTAATATTATCGGTGTAACCGTAATTGCTGGTTTGGCAGCGACATCTGTGAAGATTATGGTGCCAATCACCTTTGCTGCAGGGGAAGTTAAAGCAGATACCAAACAAAGTATCGTAAGTATTCAGGGAATGCTTGATAAGGTTGCTCCAGCTCTTCTACCAGCCCTATTTACACTTTTAGTTTACTACTTGATCAAAGAAAAGAAATGGACAACATATAAACTCGTTATTTTAACAGTTATCATCGGAATTATCGGAAGCTGGCTTAAGATTCTAGCTTAATGGATACAACATTGTTTTATGGAATAGTGATTGTCTTGGCAGTGAGCCCCCTTTTACTGTCAAGCTTTCATTCTATTCGTCAGCAAAAGTTGCTTCGCAAACAGATGGAGCAACGAAAAGAGTATTTAGCTTCTTTAACATCTGGTGATGAAGTGTTGTTATTGTCTGGAATTCATGGAAAAATCATTTCTATCAAAGATGACTTGGTCTCCTTGCAGATTGCAAAAGGTGTGGTCATCTATGTAGAAAAGGAAAGTGTAATGGGAAAGACAAAAGAACTGCTTTTTAAGTAGTTCTTTTTCTGGTAATAGATAATGAAAGAAGAAAGAAGACAATTTTTTGAAAGAATTGATGGGGACCAATATCGTGATTATATCTTGTCCCACTGTTCAAAAGACTATGAGAAAGTCAAGAGTTCCCTTGAGCGCTTGATGGACAATCGTTTTATGTTTGATAGTCCTTGGGATATGGAACCTTGTTCAAAAATCCATCAAATCCAGCCGATGGTATGGGATCAAGTATTTGAAGATGATCCAGAATGGGCTTATATGCTCAATCGACAAGAATATCTCTTGCAGTTTATGATAGGGTATCTGGTAGAAGGAGATAAGGGCTATATTCAAAAGTGCAAGTTCTTTCTATTTGACTGGATTGATCAGGTGAGAGAATTTCGTCCTCAATCTTTGATGACTAGAACCTTGGATACGGGTATTCGTTCCTTTACTTGGTTGAAACTACTCTTGCTCCTCTTGAAATTTGACTTGCTAGAGGAGGAAGAACTAGAGAACATTTTGGTCAGTCTAGAAAAGCAGATTGACTTTATGAAAAGCCATTATCGTGCCAAGTATACCCTTAGTAACTGGGGGATTTTACAAACGATTCCGATACTTGCAACCTATCATTTCTTTTCAGATAAGATGGACCTAGAAGAAGCTTACCATTTTGCTTCAAAGGAGTTGAAACAGCAGATCGAGACGCAGATTTTAGAAGATGGAAGCCAGTTTGAACAGTCGATTCTCTATCATGTAGAGGTTTATAAAGCCTTGCTGGACTTGTGTCTCTTGCTTCCGGACTTGCAAGATAGCTTTCAAGAGCTGCTGGAAAAGATGGCGACTTACATTCAAATGGTGACAGGTCTAGATGGACGGACCTTGGCTTTTGGTGATAGCGATTCTACAGAAACGACAGAGATTTTGAGCCTGTCTGCTATGGTTTTGAACAAGGAAGACCTTCTTAACGGTCTGGATGTTAAAGTCGATTTACTTAGCCTCCTGTTCCTGGGGCGAGAAAAGGTCAAGCGACTGCAGGAATTTGAAAAGAGAGCTTGGCAGCCTAAGTTCAGGAACTTTGAAGATTCTGGGCATGTTTGCATTAAGGATGAACATCGTTATCTATTTTTTAAAAACGGTCCGCTGGGAAGTGCCCATAGCCATAGTGACGAGAATAGTTTTTGCTTACAGTATCAAGGCCAACCGATTTTCATAGATGCTGGGCGTTATTCTTATCGGGAGGTAGATGAACGTTATCTCTTAAAGAGTGCTTGGAGTCATTCGACCTGTATGGTAGATGGGAAAGCTCCAGAAAGGATCGCGGGATCCTGGGAATATGAATACTATCCTCACTCCCTGTTTTGTCACCACAAAGAAAGAGAGGGAGTGCATTATATTGAGGGGGCTTATTTGTCAGCAGAACTTGATTTGCCTTATCTTCACAGGAGAAAAATCCTCATGTTAGCGGAGGATGTATGGCTCTTGGTAGATGATATCAGGTGTCAAGGTCAGCATGAGGCGTTGACTCAGTTTATCCTTGACAAGGATGTGACCTATCAAGATGGGAAAATCAATCAGTTGAAACTATGGAGTGAAGTTGATTTTGATTTGGAAGCTACGATCATTTCTCCTAAATACAACGAGCTTGAAAAAAGTAGCAAACTCATCAAACACCAATTCTTTGAGAATCAGATGCTGGATTATACAATCATTGCGCATGAGAGTTTTGAAATCATCCGTCATTCTGTCTACCAGACAGATGGTCATCAAGTAGAAAATGCTCTGGCTTTTGAAGTGAAAAATGACGAAACAGACAAGCTGATTCTGTTATTAAGCGAGGATATTTGTGTAGGTGAAAAATTATGCCTCGTTGACGGAACAAAAATGCGTGGAAAATGTCTAGTATATGATAAAATAAATGAGAGAATAATTCGCTTGCAGTGCTAGAAATAAGCTTTTTGAATAGTGAATATGTTATAATGAGTATTAGTGGGAGGTGTTTTAGATTGGAGAAGAAACTGACCATAAAAGATATTGCAGAAATGGCTCAGACCTCGAAAACAACCGTGTCATTTTACCTAAACGGGAAATATGAAAAAATGTCCCGAGAGACACGTGAAAAGATTAAAAAAGTTATTCATGAAACAAATTACAAACCGAGCATTGTTGCGCGTAGCTTAAACTCCAAACGAACAAAATTAATTGGTGTTTTGATTGGTGATATTACCAACAGTTTCTCAACCCAAATTGTTAAGGGAATTGAGGATATCGCCAGCCAGAATGGCTACCAGGTAATGATAGGAAATAGTAACTACAGCCAAGAGAGTGAGGACAGGTATATTGAAAGCATGCTTCTCTTGGGAGTAGACGGCTTTATTATTCAGCCGACCTCTAATTTCCGAAAATATTCTCGTATCATCGATGAGAAAAAGAAGAAAATGGTCTTTTTTGATAGTCGGCTCTATGAACACCGGACTAGCTGGGTCAAAACCAATAACTATGATGCCGTTTATGATATGACCCAGTCCTGTATCGAAAAAGGTTATGAGCATTTTCTCTTGATTACAGCGGATACGAGTCGTTTGAGTACTCGGATTGAGCGGGCAAGTGGTTTTGTGGATGCTTTAACAGATGCTAATATGCGCCACGCTAGGCTAACCATTGAAGATAAGCATACGAATTTGGAACAAATTAAGGAATTTTTACAAAAAGAAATCAATCCCGATGAAAAAACTCTGGTATTTGTTCCTAACTGTTGGGCCCTACCTCCAGTCTTTACCGTTATCAAAGAGTTGAATTATAACTTGCCACAAGTTGGGTTGATTGGTTTTGACAATACGGAGTGGACTTGCTTTTCTTCTCCAAGTGTTTCGACGTTGGTTCAGCCCGCCTTTGAAGAAGGACAACAGGCTACAAAGATTTTGATTGACCAGATTGAAGGCCTCAATCAAGAAGAAAGGCAACAAGTCTTGGATTGTAGTGTGAGTTGGAAAGAGTCGACTTTCTAAGATGAAAGGGAAATAACTGGCAACCTCTGTTAAGAAATAAAATAATCCCATCTAGCATGAGCTGGATGGGATTATTTGTCTATAAAATGAGAAATTATGGGAGTAATCTCCTAAATCAACTGTTTTTGATTTACTTCTTTAACTACTTGATAAAAGTTATAGAAGTAGACCAAACTTGAGATGATGGTTACGACTAGGAATATTGGAAATTTCCATTGGATGGGGTTTCTTGATTGTCTTGATTCAAGACTGAAAAATCGTATAGTGAAGTCATTGATTGCTTTTCTCCTTCTGTTTGGTATTTTTAGGAGTTTTCTCCTTCTGTAATGATAGAAATCCGTAGGTCAGGGTTCCGAAAATACTACCGATAATCAGGCCGTACATTAGGAAAGGACCACTTTTATCAAATTGCATGAGCAATTTCACAAAATCTGAAAGGGATATCTGCTGAACGAAGACTTTATGAAAGATGAGTAAGGTAAAGAAGCTGATCTGAATACCGATAAACACAACCCAGCTTCGAAATTTGATTTGGGCTTTGCTGTAGGTCTTGAGGATGATTTCTGATTTGTCATCCTTTTCAAGATGAAGCTCTTGGACGGCTTTTTGAGCTTTTATACTCATGAACAAAATGAGTCCAAGATAGATGTAGGGCATAACATTTCGAACAATTTCTATAAAGCTTCCGAACAAAATATAGAATAGGAAGAGAATGAAGGAAGAGTAAAAGATTTGGATCATGGAACGGGCGCAAGCCTTGTAGATAAGCTCTTGACGGCATTCATCAAAAGGCCCTTGGATATGAAAGAAATTTCGAAGTAGGCGAGTGGTGAAGTCTTCTTTTTTCATGCTGATAACCTCCTAAATGAGCGGTTTTTGATTGACTTCTTTAACGAGTTGATAGAGATAATAAAGATAAGTAATAGAAGAAAGGATAGCGATAGTCAGCAGTAAATAATAGTTCCAATTGCCTGAGACGAGCATCAGTTGTGGAAAAGATAGAATTATAAAGTATAGTGTTAAGTTGAGTATGCGTGTTTTTGGGGAGTTAATCTTTAGATAAGTTAGTCCTTTATTAAGTCCTGGAAAAAAGACTAGCACGAGGAATATCTCTCTGATTGGCAAGTCCCCTGAAACGATGATGAAGATGAGCAGAGAACTGAACAAAAGATGATAGGTAAGTAAAGTTACTAGTGATTTCATAGGGCACCTCCTAATCCTGGTCTTTTTTAGCTCTTGCAATACGAAGTGAGTCGACAATATGTATCATCACTCCGAAAAAGAAAGCTCCCAATATAGTTTTAAAAATATGTTTTGTATTTAGAAGAGAACTGATAAAATTTGGATTTTCACTTGTTAGTGGAATTATAAAAAATATCACTGTTCCATAAATCGAACCTGCTTTCATACCAGGATAACGTAACTGTTTCTTTTCTTTTTTCATTAGTTGGCTCCTAATCCTCATCTTGCTCTTTCTTAGTTTTTGCAATGCGACGGGAGATGATAATTTGTATAACCACTCCGAAGAAGAAAGACTGGAGAATACTTGAAAAAATATTTTCAAAAGCGAGAAGTGACTGAAGATAATCCTGACTCTCACCTAGCAGTATATGGAGAAGAGGGGTTGAAAAAAAACTCATTAATCCATAGAGTAGACCTGCTTTCATACCAGGGTAGTGTAGTTGCTTACTTTCTTTCTCGCTCAGCATATCTGGATCAATAGCTGTAATCCCTGTTTTTTTGGTTTGGGAGAGCACATAGAGAGCAGAAATCATCGAAATGCCGAATACCACAAGAGGATAGCCGATAGCGACAATTTGTGGGTATTTATAAGCGAGGACGACGGGGATGAGATTTCCAAATGTCATCAGATAAAAGAGGATGATAAAGACTTGATTACCAATACGATCAGCCTCGCGTCGTTTGTGTTCATCAAGTGGTCCTGAAATGCCATAAATGCGTTTGATGAGTTTTTCCGTGAAGGTTTCTTTTTTCATAAGTTTGCTCCTTTTTTAAAAATCTTCCTCCCAAAAGAGACTGTTGAGGTCAGTTTGGAGGCTGCGGGCGAGATTGAGACAGAGTTCCAGGGTTGGATTGTACTTGTCGTTTTCAATCATATTGATGGTCTGTCTCGAGACACCGATGTCCTTGGCGAGTTCGAGCTGGGAAATACCCAATTCCTTGCGAAATTCTTTCACACGATTCATCTGGTCTCCTTTCTGAAGTGTGTCGTATATATTTGACTATATTATAGTCTTTTAAACATAAAGTGTCAAGTATTTTTGACATATTTTTTGAAGAAATAGTAGCGCTCTTGTCTGATTTGTCTGACTAGTGCAAGCTGGTCGGATTTGTGGTAAAATAGATAAGATATGACAAAAGAATTTCATCATGTAACGGTCTTACTCCACGAAACGATTGATATGCTTGACGTAAAGCCCGACGGTATCTACGTTGATGCGACTTTGGGTGGAGCGGGCCATAGCGAATATTTATTAAGCAAATTAAGTGAAAACGGCCATCTCTATGCCTTTGACCAGGACCAGAATGCCATTGACAATGCGCAAAAACGTTTGGCACCTTACATTGAAAAGGGGATGGTGACTTTTATAAAGGATAACTTCCGTCATTTACAGGCACGTTTGCGCGAAGCTGGTGTTCAGGAAATTGATGGAATTTGTTATGACTTGGGAGTGTCTAGTCCTCAATTGGACCAGCGTGAGCGTGGTTTTTCTTATAAAAAGGATGCGCCACTGGACATGCGGATGAATCAGGAAGCTAGTCTGACAGCCTATGAAGTGGTGAACCACTATGACTATCATGACTTGGTTCGTATTTTCTTCAAGTATGGTGAGGATAAATTCTCTAAACAGATTGCGCGTAAGATTGAACAAGCGCGTGAAGTGAAGCCGATTGAGACAACGACTGAGTTAGCAGAGATTATCAAGTCGGCTAAGCCTGCCAAGGAGCTCAAGAAGAAGGGTCACCCTGCCAAGCAGATTTTCCAAGCTATTCGAATTGAAGTTAACGATGAGCTGGGGGCGGCAGATGAGTCCATCCAGCAGGCTATGGATATGTTGGCTCTGGATGGTAGAATTTCAGTGATTACCTTCCATTCGCTAGAAGACCGCTTGACTAAGCAGTTATTCAAGGAAGCTTCAACAGTGGAAGTTCCCAAAGGCTTGCCCTTCATCCCAGATGATCTCAAGCCCAAGATGGAATTGGTATCCCGCAAGCCAATCTTGCCAAGTGCAGAAGAATTAGAAGCCAATAACCGCTCGCACTCAGCTAAGTTGCGCGTGGCCAGAAAAATTCACAAGTAAGAGGGAAAAAGATGGCAGAAAGAATGGAAAAAACAGGTCAAATACTACAGATGCAACTTAAACGGTTTTCGCGTGTGGAAAAAGCTTTTTACTTTTCCATTGCTGTGACCACTCTTATTGTAGCCATTAGTATTATTTTTATGCAGACCAAGCTCTTGCAAGTGCAGAATGATTTGACAAAAATCAATGCGCAGATAGAGGAAAAGAAGACCGAATTGGACGATGCCAAGCAAGAGGTCAATGAACTATTACGTGCAGAACGTTTGAAAGAAATTGCCAATTCACACGATTTGCAATTAAACAATGAAAATATTCGAATAGCGGAGTAAGATATGAAGTGGACAAAAAGAGTAATCCGTTATGCGACGAAAAATCGGAAATCGCCGGCTGAAAACAGACGCAGAGTTGGAAAAAGTCTGAGTTTATTATCTGTCTTTGTTTTTGCCGTTTTTTTAGTCAATTTTGCGGTCATTATTGGGACGGGCACTCGCTTTGGAACAGATTTAGCGAAGGAAGCTAAGAAGGTTCATCAAACCACCCGTACAGTTCCTGCCAAACGTGGGACTATTTATGACCGAAATGGAGTCCCGATTGCTGAGGATGCGACATCTTATAATGTCTATGCGGTCATTGATGAGAACTATAAGTCAGCAACGGGTAAGATTCTCTACGTAGAAAAAACACAATTTAACAAGGTGGCAGAGGTCTTTCATAAGTATCTGGACATGGAAGAATCCTATGTAAGAGAGCAACTCTCGCAACCTAATCTCAAGCAAGTTTCCTTTGGTTCGAAGGGCAATGGGATTACCTATGCCAATATGATGGCTATCAAAAAAGAGTTGGAAACTGCAGAGGTCAAGGGGATTGATTTTACAACCAGTCCCAATCGTAGTTACCCAAACGGACAATTTGCTTCTAGTTTTATCGGACTAGCTCAGCTCCATGAAAATGAAGATGGCAGCAAGAGCTTGCTGGGAACCTCTGGAATGGAGAGTTCCTTGAACAGTATTCTTGCAGGGACAGACGGCATTATTACCTATGAAAAGGATCGTCTGGGAAATATTGTCCCAGGTACTGAGCAAGTTTCCCAACAAACGGTGGATGGTAAGGATGTTTACACAACCATTTCCAGCCCCCTCCAGTCCTTTATGGAAACCCAGATGGATGCTTTTCAAGAGAAGGTAAAAGGAAAGTACATGACAGCGACTTTGGTCAGTGCTAAAACGGGAGAGATACTGGCAACGACACAACGACCGACCTTTGATGCAGATACAAAAGAAGGCATTACAGAGGACTTTGTTTGGCGTGATATCCTTTACCAGAGTAACTATGAGCCAGGTTCCACTATGAAAGTGATGATGTTGGCTGCTGCTATTGATAATAATACCTTTCCAGGAGGAGAAGTCTTCAATAGTAGTGAGTTAAAAATTGCAGATGCCACGATTCGAGATTGGGACGTTAATGAAGGTTTGACCGTCGGTGGTATGATGACTTTTTCTCAAGGTTTCGCTTACTCCAGTAATGTTGGAATGAGTCTACTTGAACAAAAAATGGGAGATGCGACTTGGCTCGATTATCTCAATCGCTTTAAGTTTGGGGTGCCGACGCGTTTTGGTCTGACTGATGAGTATTCAGGTCAATTGCCTGCAGATAATATTGTTAATATTGCCATGAGTGCATTTGGTCAGGGGATTTCTGTAACGCAGACCCAGATGCTACGTGCTTTTACAGCCATTGCCAACGATGGGGTTATGTTGGAACCAAAATTTATCAGTGCCCTTTATGATCCAAATGATCAAACCGTTCGTAAATCTCAAAAAGAAATCGTAGGAAATCCCGTTTCGAAAGATGCAGCTAGCCAAACTCGTACTCACATGGTCTTGGTAGGAACGGATCCTAGATATGGAACTATGTATAATCACAGCACAGGCAAGCCAACTGTAACTGTTCCTGGTCAAAATGTAGCCCTCAAGTCTGGTACAGCCGAAATCGCTGACGAGAAAAATGGAGGCTACTTGGTTGGTACGACCAATTACATTTTTTCGGCTGTATCAATGAACCCTGCTGAAAATCCTGATTTTATCCTCTATGTGACGGTTCAACAGCCTGAGCATTATTCAGGTATTCAGTTGGGGGAATTTGCCAATCCAATCTTGGAGCGGGCTTCAGCTATGAAAGAATCTCTCAATCTTCAATCTCCAGCTAAGAATTTAGATCAAGTGACGACAGAATCTTCGTATGCAATGCCTAGCATCAAGGATATTTCACCTGGTGATTTGGCGGAAGCCTTACGTCGAAATATTGTGCAACCAATCGTTGTAGGTACTGGAACAAAGATTAAAGAGACTTCTGTAGAAGAAGGGACCAATCTTGCACCAAACCAACAAGTTCTCCTTTTATCGGATAAGGTAGAAGAAATTCCAGACATGTATGGCTGGAAAAAAGAGACTGCCGAGACCTTTGCTAAATGGTTGGATATCGAGCTGGAATTTGAAGGTTCAGGTTCCGTCGTTCAGAAGCAGGATGTTCGGACTAATACAGCTATCAAAAACATTAAAAAAATTAAATTAACTTTAGGAGACTAATATGTTTATTTCTATCAGTGCTGGAATTGTGACATTTTTGCTAACTTTAGTAGGAATTCCAGCCTTTATCCAATTTTATAGAAAGGCGCAAATTACAGGCCAGCAGATGCATGAGGATGTTAAACAGCACCAGGCAAAAGCTGGGACTCCTACCATGGGAGGTTTGGTTTTCTTAATTGCTTCTGTTTTAGTTGCTTTCTTTTTCGCCCTATTTAGTAATCAACTCAGCAATAATGTTGGTATGATTTTATTTATCTTGGTTCTTTATGGTTTAATCGGATTTTTAGATGACTTCCTCAAGGTCTTCCGTAAAATCAATGAGGGCCTTAATCCCAAACAGAAATTGGCTCTTCAGCTTCTAGGTGGCGTCATTTTCTACCTTTTCTATGAGCGTGGTGGCGATATGCTTTCTGTCTTTGGTTATCAAGTACATCTAGGGATTTTCTATATTGTCTTCGCTCTTTTCTGGCTAGTTGGTTTTTCAAACGCAGTGAACTTGACAGATGGTATTGACGGTCTGGCTAGTATTTCCGTTGTGATTAGTTTGTCTGCCTATGGCGTTATTGCCTATGTGCAAGGTCAGATGGATATCCTTCTAGTGATTCTTGCCATGATTGGTGGTTTGCTCGGTTTCTTTGTCTTTAACCATAAGCCTGCTAAGGTCTTTATGGGAGATGTGGGAAGTTTGGCTCTCGGTGGAATGCTGGCAGCTATTTCAATGGCTCTCCACCAAGAATGGACTCTCTTGATTATCGGAATTATTTATGTCTTTGAAACAACTTCGGTTATGATGCAAGTCGGCTATTTCAAACTGACAGGTGGTAAACGTATTTTCCGTATGACGCCTGTCCATCACCATTTTGAGCTTGGGGGATTTTCTGGTAAAGGAAATCCTTGGAGCGAGTGGAAGGTTGACTTCTTCTTTTGGGGAGTTGGGCTTCTAGCAAGTCTCCTGACCCTAGCAATTTTATATTTGATGTAAAGATGGTACCCTGATGTTTCAGGGTGTTTTTGCTTTTTTAAAAATATTGATCAATCAAAGTCAAATCTATTGACCTTTTCTGACCAATGTGGTATATTATGAACGTAAGGTAAATGAAAACCTTACGTGAACACTTATACTCAATGAAAATCAAGAACAAACTAGGAAGCTAGCTTTAGGCTGCTCAAAACACGGTTTTGAGGTTGCAGATAGAGCTGACGTGGTTTGAAGAGGTTTTTGAAGAGTATAAAAAATATTGATCAATCAAAGTCAAATCTATTGACCTTTTCTGACCAATGTAGTATATTATGAACGTAAGGTAAATGAAAGCCTTACTCGAACACTTATTTAAAGTAAAATAGAAAGAGGTGGGGTCTATGTTTAATCTAGAAATCTTCAGAAGTAAAGATAGTCTACTCCTGCTTGAAAAAGAAAAACCAGAAATAGTACTTAGAGTAGCGATTTAGCTAGTCTAAATTTTTTAAAACAAAGGTCAAAGATAGTCAATATCAGTAATCATAACTAAGTAAACAAAAAGAGGTAAAGAATATGAACAACAACTTTAATAATTTTAACAACATGGATGATTTATTTAACCAATTGATGGGTGGTATGCGCGGATACAGTTCTGAAAATCGTCGTTACTTGATTAATGGACGTGAAGTCACACCTGAGGAATTTGCTCATTATCGTGCAACTGGTCAATTGCCAGGAAATGCAGAAGCTGATGGACAAATGAAACAACCGGCATCAGGTATGAAACAAGACGGTGTCCTTGCTAAACTAGGTCGAAACTTGACTGCAGAAGCGCGTGAGGGCAAGCTGGATCCAGTTATCGGACGAAACAAGGAAATTCAAGAAACATCTGAAATTCTTTCACGCCGTACCAAGAACAATCCTGTTTTAGTCGGAGACGCAGGTGTTGGTAAGACAGCAGTTGTCGAAGGCTTGGCACAAGCTATTGTGAACGGTGATGTTCCAGCTGCTATTAAGAACAAGGAAATTATTTCCATTGATATCTCAGGTCTTGAGGCTGGCACTCAATATCGTGGTAGCTTTGAAGAAAACGTTCAAAACTTAGTCAATGAAGTAAAAGAAGCGGGAAATATCATTCTCTTCTTTGATGAAATTCATCAAATTCTCGGTGCTGGTAGCACTGGTGGAGACAGTGGTTCTAAAGGGCTTGCGGATATTCTCAAGCCAGCTCTCTCTCGTGGAGAATTGACAGTGATTGGGGCAACGACTCAAGATGAATACCGTAATACTATCTTGAAAAATGCAGCTCTTGCTCGTCGTTTCAACGAAGTCAAGGTCAATGCTCCTTCAGCAGAGGATACATATAAAATCCTTCAAGGAATTCGTGACCTCTATCAACAACACCACAATGTCATCTTGCCAGACGAAGTTTTGAAAGCAGCAGTGGATTATTCTGTACAATACATTCCTCAACGTAGCTTGCCAGATAAGGCTATCGACCTTGTCGATGTTACGGCGGCTCACTTGGCAGCTCAGCATCCTGTAACAGATGTGCATGCTGTTGAACGTGAAATTGAGGTAGAAAAAGACAAGCAAGAAAAAGCTGTTGAGTCAGAAGATTTTGAAGCAGCTCTAAACTATAAAACACGCATCGCAGAATTGGAAAAGAAAATCGAAAACCATACAGAAGATATGAAAGTGACTGCAAGTATTAACGATGTGGCTGAATCTGTAGAACGAATGACCGGTATTCCAGTATCTCAAATGGGGGCTACGGACATCGAACGTTTGAAAGATATGGGTCATCGTTTGCAGACGAAAGTTATTGGTCAAGATAAGGCCGTTGAAGCAGTAGCAAAAGCTATCCGTCGTAACCGTGCTGGTTTTGATGAAGGTAACCGTCCAATCGGTAGCTTCCTCTTTGTAGGTCCTACTGGGGTTGGTAAGACGGAGCTTGCTAAACAATTGGCTCTTGATATGTTTGGAACCAAGGACGCTATCATCCGTTTGGACATGTCAGAATACAGCGACCGCACAGCCGTATCTAAATTGATTGGTACAACTGCAGGTTATGTTGGTTACGATGACAACAACAATACCTTGACAGAACGCGTCCGTCGCAATCCATACTCAATCGTCCTTCTCGACGAAATTGAAAAGGCTGACCCTCAAGTCATCACCCTTCTCCTTCAAGTTTTGGATGATGGTCGTTTGACAGATGGTCAAGGTAATACTGTCAACTTCAAGAATACGGTGATTATCGCAACTTCAAACGCAGGCTTTGGTTATGAAGTTAACTTGACAGAAGATGCGGATAAACCAGAATTGATGGATTGTTTGAAACCTTACTTCCGTCCAGAATTCCTTAACCGTTTCAATGCTGTCATCGAATTCTCACACTTGAGCAAAGAAGATCTTTCTAAGATTGTAGACCTTATGTTGGTTGAAGTTAACAAGACGCTTTCTAAGAAAGACATTGACTTGGCAGTGAGCGAAGCTGCTAAAGAATACATGACTGAGGAAGGCTACGATGAAGTCATGGGTGTTCGTCCACTCCGTCGTGTGGTTGAACAACAAATCCGTGACAAAGTCACAGACTTCCACTTGGATCACCTAGATGCTAAACATCTGGAAGCAGATATGGAAGATGGCGTTTTAGTCATTCGTGAAAAAGCCTAAATCAAGATTTTGAGGATAAAGAGAAGAGACTGGATAAAAGATTTTGGATTTTATACTCAATAAAAACAAAATAAGAACTAGAGAGTGACTCCATTATAGAAATTTCAATTTTTGAGAATAATGGGCATAAATAGATAAAACAAAAAAGCGAATAAAACAGAATTCTGATTTTCAGAAAACTAGTTTATTCGTTTTTTTATTTACGCTTATCTATCTTGGCTTAATTCAAGTATTTCCATCACCTTATGAACAATCATCTTATGCTGTGGGTGTTTCTGAATCTTCAATAACAGTTCCATCATTTCTGTATCTTGTGGCACAGAATGTAGAATATCTCCCATAGCTTTAACCTCTGTGATAAGTCTCGCTATTTATCTTATAGGTTAAGGGGACATATTTTTATTTACTTTAGTTAAAAATAATTTAAAAAAGATTAACTAAAGTATATTTATTTGTGGTATAATTAGGGTAGTGTTTAACAATATTTTAAACATAAATATAAAACAGGAGGCTTTTTATGAATAAAAAGAAAATATTGGGAGTTATATTATTGTCTATTCTTTTTGTGTTGGCTGGTTGTAGCAAGAAAGAATTAAGTAAAATTGAAATGATTGAGGGAAGCTATAATACAGATTTAGGACTTATAACTATAGATAAAGATAAAAAACTAGTTGGTTTTGAGGGGTTTGGTTATATAGATTTCAAAGAAGACGCTGACAAATTTAATAAAAGTGAGCTGGAGTATTATTTCCAAAACAATGCTGATAAAAATGAATTAAAAGAAAATGAAGCTATTGTTGCTATTGGTCTTGAAGATAAATCTATTTACAAGATACAATGGACAGCTAGTGATAAAACTAAAAAAGTTGACTCTATAACTATTACTATGACTTATACATTAAACAAGAGTCATAGAAAATCACTATATAAAGAGTATTCAGGAGTTAGAATACAAAATAAATAATGTTAGTACAGTTAGGAAAAGCTAAGAGGTTATTAAAATTTCTTTTAGTAATCACATTTTTTATTTTGCTGTCAGGATGTAGAAGTTCTCTAAACCGTATTGAAATTGGAGATGAAATCTATTTTTGGACTGTAGAACAGAATTTAGATACTGAAGAATTTGAATCTGTTAAGGTTACAGGGATAGTCTCACAGGTAGTTGAATATGAAGATTATTATATAGTGAGACTACAAGGAGATATAAGACCTTACCAGATAGATAAAGACAAATTTCACTGATAAAAGGTAAAGTATGAATAAAGGAAAAATTTTAAAGATAACTGAGAACACAGTGTACATAGGTTATGAAGATGGAAGTTTAAAGGAAATTGCCATTGAATCTTGTGAATTTGAGCCTAGAATGGGGGATTATGTAGAGGTTTATGGTGATATTGCTATAAAGGTTGAAGGTAGTAAAGAGAGTAGCCCAGTTAAAAAATCAGAGGCTAAAAAAATTTCATTAGTTAGCAAGATAAACCTGATTTTATTTGTAGTTTTGGCTATGATAATCCTAAGTGCTGCTTTCTATGTGGGAGAAAGCATGTTGAAAGCTACAGCAATATTGTTTTTTGTAGTTTCGGTATTGATGATTGTATTAAATCTTATATTTATTATTATTTCATCTATTAAGAAGAGTGAAATTAATAAAGAAAGTTCTATCAAGTATTTTATTGTAGGTATTTTAACTGTTATTTTATCCATTGCTTTTGCTCAGTATGTAAATAATACCCCTTCAAATTCAAAGAAGACTACATCACAGAGCACTTCTAAGTCCTCTACGTCGTCATCTAAGAATAGTTCTAGCTCTTCATCATCTTCAAAGGCAAGTAGCTCTACTACACCTTCATCATCTAAAGAGAGTAGCCCTAGTTCATCTTCCTCAGCACCATCAAAACCTAAGATTACTGTAGACAATGATAAAGCAAATTATGGTGAAGTGGATTATAATAGTTGGAATCATGATGAAGTAGCCGTAAATACTAAAGTAAGAGTATATGGGAAAGTTTTACAAGCTATGGAAGATAGGAAAGCCTATACTCTTCGTGTAGCTATAAATGATGACTATGATAAAATTATCTTAGTTTCTATTCCTTCGGAGTACAATAATAGAGTTATAGCTGAAGATGACCATATAACATTGTACGGACTAGCACAAGGAAGACAAAGTTATGAAACGGTCTTTAAAGCTACAAAAACACTGCCTTATATGGTGGCTTACATGTATGACAATTAGGAGAAGTTATGAATACTTATAAAGTTATTAAAATCGAAGAAACTCTAATCTATTTAGGTAAAGATGACGGAACTTTGCTGAAAGTTGAACAGACTTCTTTTAATTTTGTACCACAACTAGGGGATATAGTAGAGGTATATCAATCTGAAGGAACCTATATCATAACTAAAAAGTCTAGTGAAGTTTCCACAGAACAGAAAAAAGAAGAAAAAGGATTTCTGACAGTTAAAAATATTAAGCTTTATGCGTGGCTTGGAGTTTTTGCTATATTGGTATGGCACCCTGTTTTTGCTGTTATCCCTTCAGTAATGTATCGCCTTCTAAAAGAAAAAGGAGAGAAAGATAGTGCTACTTTGATATTAGGAGCAACAATATTTGCTATACTCCTATCAATAATCGTTAGAGTACTTCTAACGTTCTGATAAGAGGTAACATGTTTTTTAAGAAAATAGATAAGCACTGGATACTCAGATTCAGTGCTTTCTTTTTTCTTTTTGTTTTTTAATCGACCTCTTCAACAAAGAAAAAACATTCTAAAATTACAACCTATACCTCATTCCTTATCTGAATAACGTAACCGTCTACGATTAGATAGATTTAGTATAAATTACACTTTAGGTGCTTTTTGTTTTACACTAGCTATCTTGGCTTAAATCAAGTATTTCCATCACCTTATGAACAATCATCCTATGCTGTGGGTGTTTCTGAATCTTCAATAACAGTTCCATCATTTCGGTATCTTGTGGCACAGAATAAGGTAAGAAAAAATCACTCAATGAAACTTCTAAAGCATCAACAATCTTCACAAAAGTTTCCAAAGAGATATTTCTGTGATTATTTTCTATCTGACTGATATAAGGAACGCTTAGATTTGTTTTTTCTGCTAATTCTTGCTGTGTAATCTTCTTTGAAGCTCGTAAGTCTCGTATCTGATTACTTATATTTTCTAATATATCATCCATTCCTTCACCCCTAAGTTAAATCTACTATCTATCTTATAGATTAAACAATCAGGTTTACATTCTCTATAGTTTAATATTTGTTAAAAATATATTCTATTGTTAAAGTTTGTGTGATATAATTATAACTATTAGAAAACATTTCTTTTATTTCATTAAATAAAGTTAAATATCAGGAGGTTATATATGCTTAAAAAGCTTAAGGAATTGAGCAAAGAACAAAAGATTATAGGTAGTATTGTACTATTGCTTATCCTCATTTTGTTCTTCACACTATTAACTAGCGGTAGCACTAAACACTCACAAGTTCAAACTAAGGCTAATGATTCCGTCAAACAGTCTTCACAAGTTAAACAGTCTAGTTCTTCTTCCTCTACTTCATCATCCAGTTCTTCATCCAGCACTTCATCCAGCACATCTACCACAAGCTCTAGCTCAACTGAAGATAGTATAATAGATACGACAGCCGAAGAGCTTCGAGATATGGAGAATGATGGTAGATTAAAGACTGGTCAACTATACCGCTTCACAGCAGAACTAACACGCCAAAAGTTTTGGGAATCGTACGTAGGACATTTTAAAGCTCTAGATACATACCATACTATTTGGGTACAAGCTAATAATGCTCCTATAACTGGTGTACAAGTACAAATTAAGAAATCTATGATTAAGGGATGGCAAGAAGGAGCAACCGTTACTTTCACAATCAAAATCATGGAAGACTCTGAAAAATTTCAATTCTGGGTTGCTACTGATGCCACACTTATCACGACTCCCACAGAAGAATAGCACACAGAAAATGTAACACAAGAAATTGATACACAGGCAATACTAAAAGGCAACTTCTCTAGTATAGCTGCTACTTGGAGGAATGAATTAGGACATGAAATAGTGTTTAATAAGAATGGGTTAATAAAAGGAGGACAGATAGCTCAGTCAGGCATGGGAAGCGATGGACACATAGGTTTTAGTGTTAGCTCAGGACCTATAGGAGCTGCAATGGGAATATATCCCCCTGGAACAAGTATACCTATGAAACGATTTGAGAATAACCAAATGGTATCAATCGAAGACCCAACTGATAAAAGTAAAACTAGAATTATCATTACTCAAACACATCCATCTGATGAAAAAGCTGTATACTATAAAACAGATTAAATCAAAATTAACTTTGATTGAAAATAATGGCATAAAAGAGGATTAGATGAAGTGGTTTAGATTTGTTTAGTTCTTTATTTAGAAAATCTTCCCACAATAAAACGCATAATATCAAGGTTTTAACACTTGATACTATGCGTTTTTCTGGTTTTAAAGCCTTTTTTCCAGTATCTTTTTTACGTTTAAATCACATGACGCTCAAAGGCATCATCTGAAATCCCTTGTTCCAAGATGAGTTTTGCCCATTCTTTAGCAGAAAAGAGGCTGTGATCCTTGTAGTTACCGCAAGATTCGATGGTTGTTCCAGGGACATCTTCCCAAGTAGTAGTCTCAGCTATTTCCTTGAGCGAATCCTTGATAACTGCTGCAATTTCAGCGCTGGTATGGCGCCCCCACATAATCATGTGGAAACCAGTGCGGCAACCAAATGGTGAGCAGTCAATCATACCGTCAATGCGAGTACGGATGAGTTTTGCCAAGAGGTGCTCGATAGTGTGAAGGCCAGCAGTAGGAATCGAGTCTTCATTTGGCTGTACCAAGCGAATATCATAATTGGAGATGACATCTCCCTTTGGTCCTGTTTCTTCCCCAATCAAGCGAACATAGGGTGCTTTAACAATAGTGTGGTCAAGTTCAAAACTTTCAACAATAACTTCTTTTGACATGGTAAATCCTTTCAGTTTTCTTCCTTCATTATAACATAAAGCTGGCTCCTGAGACAGAGAGAAAACCTCTCCGAGGGTGGAGAGGTTCAAATCGTTACTTACGATACAAGCGGTCGTATTGGTAGTAAGGGTCAAAGGTTACATTGATACCCAGTTTACGAAGGACATTCTTGTCTTCATCAGTCAAGATGATGGTTGAGTGGGCTTCGCTTCCTTTGAGGTTGCCAAGTTCTTCCATAGCACGAGCAGCATCAGGATTTTCTGTAGCTGTGATAGCAAGTGCAATCAGTATTTCATTTGAATGAAGGCGTGGATTGCGGCTACCGAGATGATCGATTTTAAGACCTTGGATTGGCTTAACAACTTCAGGTTCGATTAGTTTTACTTCTTTAGCGATGTCAGCTGATTTCTTGATAGCGTTGATAAGAGCAGCTGCTGTAGGGCCAAAGAGTTCTGAGTTCTTACCTGTGACGATTTCCCCATTTGGCAATTCAAGGGCTAGGGCTGGTCCGCCAGTTTCTTCTGCTTTTTGACGGGCAACGACAGCAACCTTACGGTCTGCAGGTGTGATACCGAGGTCGTTCATAAGCAACTCGATTTTCTTGACAGCAGCTTGGCTAACTTTTTCGGCTTTGAAGTCAAGAACTGTTTGATAGTAGCGACGGATGATTTCTTGTTTAGAGGCTTCAATAGCCGCTTCATTGTCTGTAATAGCAAAACCAACCATGTTGACTCCCATATCTGTTGGAGAAGCGTATGGGGACTCTCCTAGGATACGTTCCAACATGCGTTTCAGAACTGGGAAAATTTCAATATCACGGTTGTAGTTGACAGTGGTCTCTCCGTAAGTTTGGAGATGGAAGGGGTCGATCATGTTGACATCATCAAGGTCAGCTGTGGCAGCCTCGTAGGCCAAATTGACTGGGTGATGAAGGGGAAGATTCCAAACTGGGAAGGTTTCAAATTTAGCGTAGCCAGACTTGATACCATTGATTTGGTCGTGGTACATATTGGACATACAGGTTGCCAATTTTCCAGAACCAGGTCCAGGAGCAGTTACGACGATCAAGTTGCGACTGGTTTTGATGTAGTCGTTTTTCCCCATACCTTCAGGAGAAATAATGTGGTCCATATCTGTCGGATATCCTTTGATTGGATAGTGAAGATAAGAATCAATTCCGTTTTTCTCGAGTTGATTGCGGAAGGCATCTGCAGCTGGTTGCCCAGCGTATTGTGTAATGACCACGGAGCCAACAAAAATTCCCAGTTCATTGAATTTGTCAATCAAACGAAGAACTTCTTGGTCATAAGAAATGCCCAAGTCACCACGTGCTTTGGAATGTTCGATGTTGCTAGCGTTAATGGCGATCACAACCTCAACTTGCTCTTTCAATTCTTGCAAGAGCTTGATTTTGTTGTCTGGCTCATAGCCAGGAAGAACACGAGCAGCGTGGAAATCTTCTAACATTTTGCCCCCAAACTCCAAGTAGAGCTTGCCGTCAAATTGGTTAATGCGCTCCAAAATGTGGTCGCGCTGTAGATTCAAATATTGTTCAGAACTAAAAGCTTGTTTTTTCATTTTTTTACCTCTGACTTCTATTATAATAAAAAATTGGAAGTTAGGAAACTATGGAGTCAAAAAAGAAATCAAAAAGATTAGGCAAACGCTTGCACAAAATTCTAAAAAGCGCTATCATAGACTATAGATTATGAAAATAATGAGGTAAGAAGATGCAAGAAAAATGGTGGCACAATGCCGTAGTTTATCAAGTTTATCCTAAGAGCTTTATGGATAGCAATGGAGATGGAATTGGCGATTTGCCAGGAATTACCAGTAAGTTAGACTATCTAGCTAAGTTAGGAATTACAGCGATTTGGCTTTCTCCCGTTTATGACAGTCCGATGGATGATAATGGCTATGATATTGCCGATTATCAAGCGATTGCAGCTATTTTCGGGACTATGGAGGACATGGATCAACTGATCGCGGAAGCCAAGAAGCGTGATATCCGTATCATCATGGACTTGGTGGTCAATCATACCTCAGATGAACATGCTTGGTTTGTTGAGGCCTGTGAAAATCCTGACAGCCCTGAGCGAGATTACTATATCTGGCGGGATGAGCCCAATGATTTGGAGTCTATCTTTAGTGGGTCTGCCTGGGAATACGATGAAAAGTCAGGTCAATACTATCTCCACTTTTTCAGCAAGAAACAGCCTGATCTCAACTGGGAAAATGAAAAACTTCGCCAGAAAATTTATGAGATGATGAACTTCTGGATTGATAAAGGGATTGGTGGTTTCCGTATGGATGTCATTGACATGATTGGGAAAATTCCTGACGAGAAAGTAGTCAATAATGGTCCTATGCTCCACCCTTATCTCAAGGAGATGAATCAAGCGACCTTTGGAGATAAGAATCTCTTGACGGTAGGGGAGACCTGGGGGGCAACGCCAGATATTGCCAAGCTCTACTCTGATCCAAAGGGGCAAGAATTGTCTATGGTCTTCCATTTTGAACATATCGGTCTTCAGTATCAGGAAGGTCAGCCTAAATGGCACTATCAAAAAGAATTGAATATTGCTAAGTTAAAAGAGATTTTCAACAAATGGCAGACAGAGTTAGGAGTTGAGGACGGTTGGAATTCGCTCTTCTGGAACAATCATGACCTTCCTCGTATCGTCTCAATCTGGGGAAATGACCAGGAATACCGCGAAAAATCTGCCAAAGCCTTTGCAATTTTACTTCATCTCATGAGAGGAACTCCTTATATCTACCAAGGTGAGGAGATTGGGATGACCAACTATCCATTTGAAACGCTGGACCAAGTAGAAGATATTGAATCCCTTAACTATGCGCGTGAGGCTCTTGAAAAAGGTGTTCCGCTGGAAGAAATCATGGACAGTATCCGTGTCATTGGACGTGACAATGCCCGTACCCCTATGCAATGGGACGAGAGCAAAAACGCTGGTTTCTCAACAGGTCAACCTTGGTTAGCAGTGAATCCAAACTATCAAGCAATCAACGTTCAAGAAGCACTGGCAAATCCAGATTCTATTTTCTATACTTATCAGAAGTTGGTCCAAATCCGTAAGGAGAACAGCTGGCTGATTCGAGCTGACTTTGAATTGCTTGATACGGCTGACAAGGTCTTTGCTTATATCCGTAAAGATGGCGACCGTCGTTTTCTAGTTGTGGCCAACTTGTCCAATGAAGAGCAAGACTTAACAGTAGAAGGAACAGTCAAATCTGTCTTGATTGAAAACACCACGGCTCAAGAAGTCTTTGAAAAACAAATCTTAGCTCCATGGGATGCTTTCTGTGTGGAATTGACTGACTAAAATGAGAGAGAGTGGGCAAAAACTCGACTTCAGGAGAAAATGAAGTAAATCTTCCCACAATAAAACGCATAGTACCAAGGTTTTTATTGTACTGACCTGATATTATGCGTTTTTTGTTTTAAAGACTTTTTTTCCAGCCTCTTTTTGCTAAAAGTTGTATAAAAAACTCTTTTAAAAATATTTGTTAGAATTTTCTAACAAATTCTACAAGAACTCTTGCATTTATAAAAAAATAGGGTATAATAGTGAAAATACTATTTTGAAGGAGATTATTTATGCAATCAAAAAAGTGGCTCTTAGGAGCAGGAGTGACCTTGAGCACAGCCATCCTTTTAACAGCTTGTGGGAAAAGTGAAAAGAATGCAGATGCTCCCAAAACATTTTCTTATGTTTATGCAGTTGATCCATCATCCTTGGATTATAGCCTTACAAGTAAAAGTTCAACTTCTGACGTAATAGGTAATGTCGTCGACGGTCTTTTAGAGAATGATAAATATGGGAATCTCATTCCTTCTCTAGCAGAGGATTGGTCAGTTTCTAAAGATGGTTTGACTTACACTTACAAACTTCGTAAGGGGGTGAAGTGGTATACTTCTGAAGGAGAGGAGTATGCAGAAGTTAAGGCTCAGGATTTTGTTACAGGTCTGAAACATGCAGCAGATGGAAAGTCTGATGGTCTTTCTTTGGTTGAGAAATCCATCAAAGGATTAGAGGCTTATGTTAGTGGTGAGACAAACGACTTCTCAACTGTAGGTGTAAAGGCTCTTGATGATTATACGGTAGAATATACCCTTAATAACCCGGAAAGTTTTTGGAACTCTAAAGTAACCACAGCAACCATGCTTCCTGTAAATGAAGAATTTTTGAATGCAACAGGCAAGGATTACGGAGCGCCAACTCCATCAAGTATTCTTTACAATGGCCCATATTTTTTGAAATCTTTGATTTCTAAATCTGTGATTGAATATGAAAAAAATCCTAACTATTGGGATAAGGACAATGTCAAAATTGATAATGTTAAATTGACATTCTATGATGGTTCAGATCAAGAATCCTTAATTCGTAGCTTTACACAAGGTGCCTATACAACTGCTCGTCTCTTTCCAGCAAGCTCAAACTTTGAATCAACTAAAAAGGAATACGGTGATAAGATTGTCTATAGTCCACAAGAGGCAACAAGCTACTACCTCACTGTGAACGTAAACCGCCAGTCTTACAATAAAACAGCTAAAACAGATGAGTCACAAAAAACATCAACAAAAGAAGCTCTTCTCAATAAGAACTTCCGTCAGGCTCTTAATTTTGCATTTAATCGCCACGCCTATACAGCTCAATTAAACGGTGAAGAGGGTGCGGATAAGATTATTCGTAATAGTCTAGTGCCAGATAATTATGTTCAAGTAGCAGGGAAGACCTTCGGACAACTGGCTCAGGACGAACTACTGAAATATGGAGAACAGTGGAAAGATGTGACTCTCACAGATGGTAAGGATACAATTTACAATCCAACAAAGGCTAAATCTGCATTTGAAAAAGCGAAGTCAGAATTGCAAGCTAAGGGAGTGAGTTTCCCGATTCATTTGGATGTGCCAGTAGAACAGACAGATGTAGTTGCGGTTCAACAAACCAATTCGCTAAAACAATCAATTGAAGAAACGCTTGGAACGGAGAATGTCATTATAGATGTTCTTCAAATGACAGATAATGAGAAGGAAAGTATTACTTCTCAAGCTAAAGTTCCAACCCAAAAAGATTATGATTTGAACGGAACAGGTTGGGGACCAGATTACCAAGATCCAGCAACCTATCTCAATATTTTAGATGCTAAGAAGGGTTCTGCCTTGAAACATCTAGGTATAACAAAGGGCAAGGATCCTGAAGTTGTGGCGAAAGTTGGCTTGGATGAATACAAGAAGCTCTTGGATGATGCGGCTTCTGAGACAAGTAATCTTGATAAACGATACGAAAAGTATGCCAAAGCACAGGCTTGGGTTACTGATAGTTCACTTCTTATTCCAGTTGCTTCTTCAGGGGGCTCTCCTATGGTTAGTCGTACTGTTCCATTTACCAAAGCTTATTCACAGGTCGGTATTAAGGGGGATCCATTTATTTTTAAAGGAATGGAACTTCAAAATGATATTGTGACAACTAAAGAGTATGATGCGGCCTTCAAAAAGTGGCAAAAGGAAAAACTGGAATCGAATGCTCAGTATCAAAAGGATTTAGAAAAGCACATAAAATAATGTGAATGAGAATCTTGCTTTCGTTAGGTTATCAGTTAATTTATTGATATTTAAATGATAAATCGTATAAAAACAAGGGAGAACTGTATGAAAGATAGAAATCCTTTGTTTTTTTATGACTAAAGTTTATAAACTTTCATTCTCAAAATTCAATTAACTTTACAAATTCCCACTATTTTGGTAAAATAAACTTATGTTATAAAAACTAACATAAAGGAGAAAGAAGATGACTACAAAAAAGCGTGTCCTTAGTGCAGGCCTGACTTTTGCGGCTACCTTGCTTTTAGCTGCTTGCGGACAATCAGGTTCAGATACAAAAACTTACTCATCAACCTTTAGTGGAAATCCAACTACATTTAACTATTTACTAGACTACTACGCCGATAATACATCGATTATAACCAACCTAGTTGATGGTTTGCTTGAAAATGACAACCATGGAAACCTAGTTCCGTCTTTGGCGGAAGACTGGTCTGTTTCGAGCGACGGTCTGACTTATACCTATAAATTGAGAAAAGATGCCAAATGGTTCACGGCTGACGGTGAAGAATATGCCCCAGTCAAGGCACAAGATTTTGTGACAGGTATCAAGTATGCAGTGGACAATAAATCACAGGCCATTGACTTGATTCAAAACTCGATCAAGGGCTTGAATGATTATATTACAGGAGCGGATTCTGATTTCTCTAAGGTTGGGGTGAAGGCTATTGACGACCAGACTGTTGAGTATACTTTGGTACGCCCAGAACCTTACTGGAATTCAAAAACAACCAACAGTATTCTTTTCCCAGTGAATGAAGAGTTTTTAAACTCAAAAGGGAAAGATTTTGGGACCCTATCTCCAGATAGTATTCTCTACAGCGGACCTTATTTGTTAAAAGATTTCACATCAAAATCATCGATCGAGTATGTGAAGAACCCGCATTACTATGATCATGATAAAGTATCAATTGAACATGTGAAATTGGCTTATTTTGATGGCTCAGACCAAGAATTGACCATCCGTAACTTTGAAAGTGGCGCTTATTCAATCGCTGGGGTTTATCCAAATAGTTCTAACTTCGCCAAGACCAAGGAGAAATATAAGGATAATATCGTCTATAGCTTGCAGGACAAGACTTCTTGGTACTTCAATTTCAACGTCAATCGTAAGGCCTATAACCACACTGCTAAAACGACAGATGAGCAGAAGAAGTCAACTGAGACAGCTGTCTTGAACAAGAACTTCCGCCAAGCAGTGAACTTTGCCTTGGACCGCACAGCCTATTCTGCCCAGTCAAATGGGGAAGAAGCGGCTAGCAAGACCCTTCGTAACACATTGGTGCCTCCTACATTTGTCCAAGTTGGAGACAAGACCTTTGGAGAAGTAGTCGCTTCTAAATTGGTCAACTATGGAACAGAGTGGGCAAGTATGAACCTAGCAGATGCTCAGGATGCCTATTTCAACAAAGAAAAAGCCCAAGCAAAATTTGCGGAAGCTAAAAAAGAATTGACAAGTCAAGGTGTGACTTTCCCTATTCACTTGGATGTGGCGGTTGATCAGACAAGTAAAAATGCCGTGACAGGCATGAACTCAGTTAAGCAGACCCTTGAGTCAGTTTTGGGTGCTGATAACATTGTCATTGACGTTCAGCAACTTTCAACAGATGATTTTAATAACGTAGCCTTCTTAGCGCCAACAGCAGCTGATCGTGACTACGATTTGAACTTTGATGGTTGGGTAGGTGACTACCAAGATCCATCAACTTATCTCAATCCTTTCAATGCAGAGGATGGATTCTACCTTAAGATTTTTGGACTAGATGCCAAGGAAGACAAGGAAAAAATCACTAGCCTAGGTCTTGATACCTACACTAAGATGCTCAAAGATGCAGATAGTGAAAACAAAGATGTAGCCAAGCGTTATGAAAAATACGCTGAAGCACAGGCTTGGATGATTGACAATTCTCTCATTATGTCAGCTATGTCAAGTGGTGGCACAGCATCTGTAACCAAAGTGACGCCATTTACAAGAGGCTATTCATTGGTTGGTATCAAGGGTGATGGCAATAACTACAAGTACATGAAACTGCAAAAAGACACTGTGACGACCAAACAGTTTGAAGAAGCTAAAAGTAAATGGGAACAAGAAAGCAAAAAAGCAATTGAAAAAGCTCAAAAAGAAGCAGAAAAACATGTTAAATAGTTAGAAATAGCCTTTTCAAGCAAAATCATAAAGACAAACATCAGTTTTGGTGCTTGTCTTTTTAAATCACTCGGCTATTGAAAACTAAGAAATGATTTGTTTTGTGCTAAAATAGATTGAAACTAAGATCCTCTCTTTTACTGTAGTTAAGGAGATGAGAGGTAAATGATAAGGAAGAGACTATGTACGACTATCTAATCGTTGGTGCTGGTTTGTCTGGAGCAATTTTTGCTTATGAGGCGACTAAGCGTGGAAAAAAAGTAAAAGTAATTGATAAACGTGACCACATTGGTGGAAATATCTACTGTGAGAATGTAGAAGGAGTTAATGTTCATAAATATGGTGCCCATATCTTCCATACTTCTAATAAGAAAGTCTGGGATTATGTGAATCAATTTGCTGAATTTAACAACTATATCAACTCGCCTGTAGCTAATTACAAGGGTAGCCTTTATAATCTACCTTTCAATATGAATACTTTCTATGCTATGTGGGGGACAAAAACTCCTCAAGAAGTGAAAGATAAGATTGCTGAGCAAACGGCTCACATGAAGGACGTTGAACCGAAAAACTTGGAAGAGCAGGCTATCAAGTTGATCGGTCCAGATATTTATGAAAAGTTGATTAAAGGATATACTGAAAAGCAATGGGGACGTTCTGCGACTGACCTTCCACCGTTTATTATTAAACGTCTACCAGTTCGTTTGACTTTTGATAATAACTACTTCAATGACCGTTACCAAGGTATTCCGATTGGGGGGTATAACGTTATCATCGAAAATATGCTGAAAGATGTTGAAGTAGAACTTGGAGTTGACTTTTTTGCAAATCGTCAGGAATTAGAAGCTTCTGCTGAAAAAGTTGTCTTTACAGGGATGATTGATCAATACTTTGATTATAAACATGGTGAGTTAGAATACCGTAGTCTTCGTTTTGAGCATGAAGTTCTTGATGAAGAAAACTATCAAGGAAATGCTGTTGTCAACTATACAGAACGAGAAATTCCTTATACTCGCATTATTGAGCATAAACACTTTGAGTATGGTACACAAGCTAAAACGGTCATTACTCGTGAATACCCAGCTGATTGGAAACGAGGAGATGAGCCTTATTATCCAATCAATGACGAGAGAAACAATGTCCTGTTTGCTAAATATCAAGAAGAAGCAGCACAGAATGATAAGGTCATTTTCTGTGGACGTTTGGCTGATTATAAATACTATGACATGCATGTGGTCATCGAACGGGCTTTGGAAGTAGTCGAGGAAGAGTTGGGACAATGATGCAAGGATTCCGTTATTTTAGAATCTTTGCTACTTAAGATTTTTAGAAGTAAGGTCAACAAGATTCTTTTCTGGTTATCAGAAGAGAATCTCTGTTGGCTTTTTTGGCATAAATGAACAATTTTATTTTTCAGAATATATCAAATATAACAAATAACTCTTAAAATTCAGAAAATTCTATTGACAGGACTTGAAAAAGAGTCTATAATGAATAAAAAAACAAAGGAGAATACTATGAAAACAAGAAAAGTATTGGCTCTTGCGGGAGTAACCTTATTAGCAGCTGGTGTTTTAGCTGCTTGTTCTGGGGGTTCAGGTGCTCAAGGTGAAAAAACCTTTGCCTTTACCTACGAGACACATCCAGATAATCTCAACTATTTGACAACTGGTAAGGCAGCAACTTCTGAGATTACTAGTAATGTCATTGATGGATTGCTTGAAAATGATAAATACGGGAACCTTGTTCCTTCATTGGCAGAAGACTGGTCAGTTTCTAAGGATGGCTTGACTTATACTTATAAGATTCGTCAGGATGCCAAGTGGTATACATCTGAGGGAGAAGAGTATGCTCCTGTTAAGGCTCAGGACTTTGTAACAGGACTTAAATATGCAACAGATAAGAAAGCAGAAGCCCTTTACTTGGTACAGGATTCAATCAAAGGTCTGGATGCCTATGCCAAAGGTGAAATCACAGACTTCGCTCAAGTCGGGATTAAAGCCCTTGACGACCAAACAATCCAATACACCTTGAACAAGCCTGAAACTTTTTGGAATTCTAAAACAACCATGGGTGTGCTTGCGCCAGTCAATGAAGAGTTTTTGAACTCAAAAGGGGATGATTTTGCCAAAGCTACGGATCCAAGTAGTCTCTTGTATAACGGCCCTTATTTGTTGAAATCCATTGTGACTAAATCCTCTGTTGAATTTGCGAAAAATCCGAACTACTGGGATAAGGACAATGTGCATATTGACAAGGTCAAATTGTCATTCTGGGATGGGCAAGATACCAGCAAACCAGCAGAAAACTTTAAAGATGGTAGCCTTACAGCAGCTCGTCTTTATCCAACAAGTGCAAGTTTCGCAGAGCTTGAGAAGAGTATGAAAGACAATATCGTCTATACGCAACAAGACTCTACGACTTATCTAGTAGGGACAAATATTGACCGTCAATCTTATAAACACACATCTAAGACTAGCGAAGAACAAAAGACTTCAACTAAAAAGGCTCTCTTAAACAAGGATTTCCGTCAGGCTATTGCCTTTGGTTTTGACCGTACAGCCTATGCCTCTCAGTTGAATGGAGAAACTGGAGCAAGCAAAATCTTGCGTAATCTCTTTGTTCCACCAACATTTGTTCAAGCAGATGGGAAAAACTTTGGCGATATGGTCAAAGAGAAATTAGTGACTTATGGGGATGAATGGAAGGATGTCAATCTTGCAGATTCACAAGATGGTCTCTACAATCCAGAAAAAGCCAAGGCTGAATTTGCTAAAGCTAAATCAGCTTTACAAGCAGAAGGTGTGACTTTCCCAATTCATTTGGATATGCCAGTTGACCAGACAGCAACTACAAAAGTTCAACGTGTCCAATCTATGAAACAATCCTTGGAAGCAACTTTAGGAACTGATAATGTCATTATTGATATCCAACAATTGCAAAAAGATGAATTGCTTAATGTAACTCTATTTGCCGAAAATGCTGCTGGCGAAGACTGGGATTTATCAGATAATGTCGGTTGGGGTCCAGACTTTGCCGATCCATCAACCTACCTTGATATTATCAAACCATCTGTAGGAGAAAGCACTAAAACATATTTAGGATTTGACTCAGGGGAAGATAATGTAGCTGCTAAAAAAGTAGGTCTATATGACTACGAAAAATTGGTTACTGAGGCTGGTGATGAGACTATAGATGTTGCTAAACGATATAATAAATACGCTGCAGCCCAAGCTTGGTTGACCGACAGTGCTTTGATCATCCCAACAACTTCTAAAACTGGTCGTCCAATCTTGTCTAAGATGGTACCATTTACAATACCATTTGCATTGTCAGGAAATAAAGGTACAAGTGACCCAGTCTTGTATAAATACCTTGAACTTCAAGACAAGGCAGTCACAGCAGATGAATATCAAAAAGCTCAAGATAAATGGATGAAAGAAAAAGCAGAATCCAATAAAAAAGCGCAAGAAGAACTTGCAAAACATGTGAAATAAAACAAAAAGAGACTGAGCAAAAAGTCCTTAAAAGCAAAACGCATATTGTCAGGTGATGAAGCCTTGATCGTATGCGTTTTATTGTGGGAAAATGTACTTGACCTCTGTATTTCATTTTGAAAATGACAAAATCCTGAGAACTCTAAACTCAGGATTTTTTCGTTTACTGTTGTGGTTGTGGTTGAACTTGAGGAGTCTGTGGAGCTGGATTTTGATTGGCTCCGGGTGCATTTGGTGCTTGGTTTTGACCATTAGGACTAGCATCAGGACTTGTTGCTGGTGCTTGGCTAGCAGAGCCTTCTGTACTTGTTGAGGAGCTTTCGGTTGAAGATGATTGGGATGTTGTTTCAGTCCAAGTCGGTCTTGCTCCATTTTGGAAAACAAACTGCCCATTTCGATAGATGCCATCTGGCATATTCCAGTCCTCTGGGTTGCTTCCTTCAGACAGGTAGGTCATCATAGAGCGGTAAACTTTAGCAGCGACCGTAAGGCCATCGCCTACAAGTGGTGTCAGACGGTTAGAATAGCCTGTCCATACAGCCATTGAATATTTACGCGTATAGCCAGCAAATAGTTCATCAGGTGCTACAAATTGAGAGGTCTTGATGTGGTTTTCAATTTCCTCGTCTGTATAGTTAGAGGTTCCTGTTTTACCAGCCTGAGGGAGCCAAGCAAGATAGGCATTTCGTCCAGTTCCATAAGTCAAGACTGTTTTCATCATGTCGGTCATCATATAGGCTGTTGTTTCCTTCATGGCACGAGTTCCGACATTAGAGAACTCTTTTTCACTTCCATCACTAAAGACGACTTTATGGATATACATTGGTTTATAGTAAGTTCCACCATTTGCAAAGGCAGCGTAAGCAGCAGCCATCTTTTCACTACTTGCTCCATATTTTTGGTCTGATTCGGTTGTGTTACTTGAAATGGCATTTGAGTAGTGAAGACTTGGGTAGTCGATTCCGAGACCATTTAGGAAAGTCTTGGCGCGGTTGAGTCCGACCTTATTTAGCGTTTCCACGGCTGGAACATTTCGCGATTGTTGCAGGGCGTATTGCAAGGTAATGTTGCCAAAGTAGCCCCTATCCCAGTTATAGACAGGGATATCTGTGCCAGGATAGTTATATGGCTCATCGTGAACGATAGTAGCAGTTGAATCGTAGACACCGTATTCCAAGGCAGGAGCATAGTCTGTGATCGGTTTCATAGTTGATCCCCAGTCACGGTTGGTTTCAACGGCTTGGTTAATTCCGAAAGATACATTACTTGATTGGTGACGGGCGCCTAACTGAGCAATGACTTTACCATTTGTTACATCCACGATAGTGGAAGCTACTTGCAATTCATCGTCTGGATAGGCAACGTACTCGTCTGTGTTGTAAATATTCCACAGATGTTTTTGAGCTTCTTGGTCTACATTTGTGTAGACATCCATCCCAGTTGTGAGCAGGTTATAGCCTGTTTCTTCTTCAACTTGATTGATGACTTCCTTGAGGTAATTATCCATGTAAGCAGGGTAATTACTTGCTGATTTGAGACTTTGTAGTCCATCAGTAATTGGTGTATTGACTGCTTTCTCATACTGTTCAGCAGAGATGTAGCCTTGATTTTTCATTTCAGATAAGACCAAGTTTCGGCGGCCTTGGGCTTCTTCTGGATGTGAATAGGGGTCATATTGGTTTGGTGCCTGAGGCATTCCAGCCAGCAAGGCTAACTGAGGTAAACTTAAATTATTGAGGTCTTTACCATAGTAGTTTTGAGCTGCTGTCTGCATTCCATAGTTGCCATTAGACATGTAGACCTTATTTATATAGTAGGTCAAGATTTCTTGCTTGGTTGCTTTTTGTTCTAACTGAATCGCTAACCAAGCTTCCTGAGCCTTACGAGAAATAGTCTGGTCGGAAGTCGAGGTTGAAAAGTAAGTCAACTTAATCAACTGTTGGGTGAGAGTTGATCCACCTTGGAGGGAATTGCTTTGCAGATTGCGCAAGAAAGCTCCCAGGATACGGATGGTATCAATCCCCCTGTGGTCGAAGAAGCGATGGTCTTCGATAGAAACGATTGCCTTAACCAAATCTGTGGGAATATCATTAGCTTGGGCATTGACGCGGCGTTCAGAACCCAAGTCAGCAATGAGTTGATTTTTATTGTCGTAGATTTTACTAGAAGTTGTTGCAACTAGTTTACTCTCGGATAGGCTAGGAGCCTTGCTAACGTAGTAGAAAAAAACTCCTCCGCCTAAGACAATGGCTGCGATAACCAAGCTTAAGAAGCTAATGCTCAGATACTTGATTAGGCGCAGAATCGTTGGTTTGTTCATCTTGTTTTACCACCTAATAAATGTTCTTTGATAACATTGAGATAAGGAATTTGAGGGAAGGCACCAGCCTTGATTTCATATCCATATTCTCGAATATATCCAAGTGGCATTGATTTTTGTCCCTTATCTTGATGATAGAAGCGAATCAAATCGAATGCCGGCAATAAGTAGGTTTCTTGCTGAGAAGAAAAGTGAAGAAGGACAAAGCAGATTCCTTGTTGGGCAAGGACTTGTTCCATATGCTGAATCTGATGTGGATGAAAATTTTTCATCGGAATCGCACGTTTTTGTTTTGTTTCCTTGGCTTCAAAGTCGATGTAATATCCATTATAAACGCCAGAATAGTCCGTCGTTGAAGCTTGTCGAAAATAGGCTTCAACAATCTTGGCACGACTTCGCTGTGGATAGTCCACTCGTACAATTTGAATAGGGGTTGGTTTCTTGTGTATAACAGCCAAGCCCTGAGACAAATAGTAGTCGTTGGTAGCATTGATCATCTTTTCAAAAGACATTCCTCGATTTGCGAAATTTTTGGGTTGAGAAAGAGATGTTTGTCTTTTTTGTGATGAAAGTTTATGTGGATAGTTGACCATAATTCTCCTTATTGGTACAATAACATCACTCTATTATACCATAAATTTGCACAGAAAGGGTTAAAAATGGCTACAGCTTTGGTTTTAGGCTATTCTGCTTTTGATTTAGGTTTGTTTTCTGACAAGGATCCTCGTCTTAAATTGATTAAAAAAGCGATACGTAAAGATTTAGAGGCAATGGCAGCAGATGGGGTGTCTTGGCTTGTATTTACAGGGACTTTGGGCTTTGAATATTGGGTTTTAGAGGTTGCTCAGGAGATGAAAACCGAGTACGGTTTCCAGTTGGCGACCATTTTTGCTTTTGAAACCCATGGGGAAAATTGGAATGAAAGCAATCAGATGAAACTGAGCCGCTTTAAGCAGGTAGACTTTGTCAAATATGCCTATCCTCGCTATGAACACAAGGGGCAGTTAAGAGATTACCAGCAGTTTTTACTGGAAAATACGAACAGTTCCTATCTTTTTTATGATGAAGAAAATGAAACGAAACTAGCTTATTTTTACCAAAAGATGAAAAATCAAGAGGACTATTTTATAAAGAGATTAACATTTGATCAATTAAATGAACTGGCTGAAAATTTTTCCGAAAATTGAAGCTTTGACCTTGATTTTTGTTTGCCTTTTTTTATATAATAATACTAGCAAGCGAGAATGGAGAGAGACATGGCAAGTATTATTTTTTCAGCGAAAGATATTTTTGAACAAGAGTTTGGACGTGAAGTCCGTGGGTATAGCAAGGTAGAAGTTGATGAGTTTTTAGACGATGTCATCAAGGATTATGAAACCTATGCTGCCTTGGTCAAGTCACTTCGTCAGGAGATTGCGGATTTGAAGGAAGAATTAACTCGTAAACCGCAAGTGAGTTCGGCTCCAAGTCCTAGTCACCCAGATCCAATTGATGTGGCTGCTTCATCTTCTATGACGAATTTTGATATTTTGAAACGCTTGAATCGTCTTGAAAAAGAAGTATTCGGTAAACAAATTTTAGACAATACTGATTTGTAATTCAGGTCTTGTTACATGCAATTTTTGGATAATCGCGTGAGGAGAATTGCTTCTCATGAGGAAAGTCCATGCTAGCACAGGCTGTGATGCCTGTAGTGTTTGTGCTAGGCGAAACCATAAGCCTAGGGACGAGAAATCGTTACGGCAGTTGAAATGGCTAAGTCCTTGGATAGGTCAGAGTAGGCTTGAAAGTGCCACAGTGACGGAGTCTTTCTGGAAACAGAGAGAGTGGAACGCGGTAAACCCCTCAAGCTAGCAACCCAAATTTTGGTCGGGGCATGGAGTACGCGGAAACGAACGTAGTATTCTGACTGCTATCAGCTAGAGCTGTTAGTGGTAGACAGATGATTATCGAAGGAAGTGGTCCTAGTCACTTCTGGAACAAAACATGGCTTATAGAAAATTGCATATAGGTTGGGGCTGAGAAATTTTCTCAACCTCATTTTTTAAAGTGGACATATAGAAAGGTCTTGCAAGACTGTAACATGAAAAAAGAATTTAATTTAATTGCAACTGTGGCAGCAGGTCTTGAAGCTGTTGTAGGACGAGAAGTGCGAGAGTTGGGCTACGATTGTCAGGTTGAAAATGGTCGTGTTCGTTTTCAAGGAGACGTGAGAGCTATTATCGAAACCAACCTCTGGCTTCGGGCAGCAGATCGTATCAAGATCATCGTAGGAACGTTCCCAGCTAAGACTTTTGAGGAACTGTTTCAGGGAGTTTTCGCTTTAGATTGGGAAAATTATTTACCACTTGGAGCTCGGTTCCCGATTTCAAAAGCCAAATGTGTTAAATCTAAACTTCACAATGAACCCAGTGTTCAGGCTATTTCTAAGAAAGCTGTTGTCAAGAAATTACAGAAACACTATGCTCGCCCAGAAGGGGTTCCACTGATGGAGAATGGCCCAGAGTTTAAGATTGAGGTCTCTATTCTCAAAGATGTGGCAACTGTCATGATTGATACGACAGGCTCCAGTCTCTTTAAACGTGGCTATCGTACCGAAAAAGGAGGCGCTCCTATCAAGGAAAATATGGCAGCAGCCATTTTACAACTCTCTAACTGGTATCCAGATAAGCCTTTGATTGATCCGACCTGTGGTTCGGGGACTTTCTGTATTGAGGCAGTTATGATTGCTCGAAAGATGGCACCAGGACTTCGTCGCTCTTTTGCCTTTGAGGAGTGGAACTGGGTCAGCGATCGCTTGATTCAGGAAGTGCGTACAGAAGCAGCTAAGAAAGTGGATCGTGAACTGGAACTGGATATCATGGGCTGTGATATCGATGCACGTATGGTGGAAATTGCTAAGGCCAATGCTCAGGCAGCAGGGGTTGCAGGGGATATTACCTTTAAGCAGATGCGCGTGCAGGATTTGCGTTCCGATAAAATCAATGGTGTGATTATTTCCAATCCGCCTTACGGGGAGCGTTTATCAGATGATGCAGGGGTGACCAAGCTCTATGCTGAGATGGGGCAAGTATTTGCACCACTGAAAACTTGGAGCAAATTTATCCTGACTAGTGATGAAGCCTTTGAAAGCAAGTATGGTAGCCAAGCAGATAAGAAGCGTAAGTTATACAACGGAACCTTGAAAGTGGATCTGTATCAATATTTTGGTCAGCGTGTTAAACGCCAAGAGGTAAAATAGAAAGGGATACTCATGAGTAAGAAAAGACGAAATCGTCATAAAAAAGAAAACCAAGAACCGCAAAAAGAAAACCAAGAACCGCGATTTGATTTTGATGAAGCAAAAGAGCTAACAGTTGGTCAAGCTATTCGTAAAAATGAAGAAGTGGAAGCAGGAGTCTTGCCTGAGGATTCCATTTTGGACAAGTATGTTAAGCAACACAGAGATGAAATTGAGGCGGATAAGTTTGCGACTCGTCAATACAAAAAAGAGGAGCTAGTTGAAACTCAGAGTCTGGATGATTTAATCCAAGAAGTGCGTGAGGCTGTAGAAGAGTCAGAAGCTTCTTCGGAGGAAGTTCCATCTTCTGAAGACATCTTACCACCCTTGCCTCTGGACGATGAGGAGCAAGACTTGGATCCTCTATTGCTAGAGGATGAAAATCCAACAGAAATGACTGAAGAAGTGGAAGAGGAGCAGAGTCTTTCTCGTCTGGAACAAGAAGACTCAGAAAAGAAAAGCAAAAAAGGCTTTGTTTTGACCGTTTTGGCGCTTGTATCAGTAATTATCTGTGTCAGTGCATATTATGTCTATCGTCAAGTGAATCGCTCAACACAGGAAATCCAAACTTCTCAATCATCGTCTAGCGAGCAGAATGTTCAGCCTATTTTAGAAGATTTTAATAGTCAATACGACGCCTTCTACACAGACAGCAATAAAACAGCTTTGAAAAATAGCCAGTTTGATAAACTGAGTCAACTTAAGACCTTGCTTGATAAGCTGGAAGGTAGTCGTGAACATACGCTTGCCAAATCGAAGTATGATAGTCTAGCAACGCAAATCAAGGCCATTCAAGATGTCAATGCACAATTTGAAAAACCAGCTATTGTGAATGGTGTATTGGATACCAATGCCAAAGCCAAATCGGACGCTAAATTTACAGAGATTAAAACTGGCAATACTGAGATTGACAAAGTGCTAGATAAGGCTATTAGCCTTGGTAAGAGTCAGCAAACAAGTACTTCTAGCTCAAGTTCAAGTTCAAGTCAAACTAGTAGCTCAAGTTCAAGTCAAGCAAGCTCAAATACGACTAGTGAGACAAGCCCAAGTAGTTCAAATGCTGCCTCAAATGAGACTAGAAGTTCTCGTAGCGAAGTCAATATGGGCGTATCAAGTGCAGGGGTTGCTGTTCAAAGAAGTGCTAGTCGTGTTGCCTATAATCAGTCTGCTATTGATGATAGTAACAACTCTGCTTGGGATTTTGCGGATGGTGTCTTGGAACAAATTCTAGCGACTTCACGTTCACGTGGCTATATCACTGGAGACCAATATATCCTTGAACGTGTCAATATCGTTAATGGCAATGGTTATTACAACCTCTACAAGCCAGATGGAACCTATCTCTTTACCCTTAACTGTAAGACAGGCTACTTTGTCGGAAATGGCGCTGGTCATGCGGATGACTTGGACTACTAAGCAGTCGTTACAAAATTCTTTCTTTTCAAAAGTAAAAATGATAAAATAAAACAAATCAAACAAGAGGAGTGTCAAATGACAAAAGCTAACTTTGGTGTCGTAGGTATGGCCGTAATGGGTCGTAACCTTGCCCTTAATATTGAATCTCGTGGTTACACAGTTGCTATTTACAACCGTAGTAAAGAAAAAACTGAAGATGTAATTGCTTGCCATCCTGAAAAGAACTTTGTACCAAGCTATGATGTTGAAAGTTTTGTAAACTCAATCGAAAAACCTCGTCGTATCATGTTGATGGTTCAAGCAGGACCTGGTACAGATGCTACAATTCAAGCCCTTCTTCCACACCTTGACAAGGGTGATATCTTGATTGACGGTGGAAACACTTTCTACAAAGATACAATCCGTCGTAATGAAGAATTGGCAAACTCAGGTATCAACTTTATCGGTACTGGAGTTTCTGGTGGTGAAAAAGGTGCCCTTGAAGGTCCTTCTATCATGCCTGGTGGACAAAAAGAAGCCTACGAATTGGTTGCGGATGTTCTTGAAGAAATCTCAGCTAAAGCACCAGAAGATGGCAAACCATGTGTGACTTACATCGGTCCTGATGGAGCTGGTCACTATGTGAAAATGGTTCACAATGGTATCGAGTATGGTGATATGCAATTGATCGCAGAAAGCTATGACTTGATGCAACACTTGCTAGGTCTTTCAGCAGAAGATATGGCTGAAATCTTTACTGAGTGGAACAAGGGTGAATTGGACAGCTACTTGATCGAAATCACAGCTGATATCTTGAGCCGTAAAGACGATGAAGGTCAAGATGGACCAATCGTAGACTACATCCTTGATGCTGCAGGTAACAAGGGAACTGGTAAATGGACTAGCCAATCATCACTTGACCTTGGTGTGCCATTGTCACTCATCACTGAGTCAGTATTTGCACGTTACATCTCTACTTACAAAGAAGAACGTGTGCATGCTAGCAAGGTTCTTCCAAAACCAGCTACCTTCAAATTTGAAGGAGACAAGGCTGAGTTGATTGAAAAGATTCGTCAAGCCCTTTACTTCTCAAAAATCATTTCATATGCACAAGGTTTTGCTCAATTGCGTGTAGCTTCTAAAGAAAACAACTGGAACTTGCCATTTGCAGACATCGCCTCTATCTGGCGTGATGGTTGTATTATCCGTTCTCGTTTCTTGCAAAAGATTACAGATGCCTACAACCGTGATGCAGACCTTGCTAACCTTCTTTTGGATGAGTACTTCTTGGATGTTACTGCTAAGTACCAACAAGCAGTGCGTGATATCGTAGCTCTTGCTGTTCAAGCTGGTGTGCCAGTGCCAACTTTCTCAGCAGCGATTACTTACTTTGATAGCTACCGTTCAGCTGACCTTCCAGCTAACTTGATCCAAGCACAACGTGATTACTTTGGTGCCCACACTTACCAACGTAAAGACAAAGAAGGAACCTTCCACTACTCTTGGTATGACGAAAAATAAGTAGGTCTGCCATGGGGAAACGGATTTTATTACTTGAGAAAGAACGAAATCTAGCTCATTTTTTAAGTTTGGAACTCCAAAAAGAGCAATACCGAGTTGATCAGGTTGAGGAGGGGCAAAAAGCCCTCTCCATGGCTCTTCAGACAGACTATGACTTGATTTTATTGAATGCTCATCTGGGGGATATGACAGCCCAGGATTTTGCAGATAAGCTGAGTCGGACTAAGCCAGCTTCAGTCATCATGGTCTTGGACCATCGTGAAGATTTGCAAGATCAGATTGAGACAATCCAACGCTTTGCCGTTTCTTACATCTATAAGCCAGTTATTATTGAGAATCTGGTAGCTCGTATTTCAGCGATTTTCCGAGGTCGGGACTTCATCGACCAACACTGTAGTCAGATGAAGGTTCCAACCTCTTACCGCAATCTGCGTATGGATGTAGAGCATCATACCGTTTATCGTGGCGAGGAGATGATTGCTCTGACCCGTCGTGAGTATGACCTTCTGGCTACTCTCATGGGAAGCAAGAAGGTCTTGACTCGTGAGCAATTGTTGGAAAGTGTTTGGAAGTATGAAAGTGCGACCGAAACCAATATCGTGGATGTCTATATCCGTTATCTACGTAGCAAGCTTGATGTAAAAGGTCAGAAAAGCTATATTAAAACCGTTCGTGGTGTCGGTTACACCATGCAAGAATAGAAAGCAGTTGCAGTTATGTAACTGCTTTTTTTGAAAGACTTCTATATATTGACATGCAGTCGGGTCTTTGCTACAATCAGTTATGGAGGATAGGTCTAATGAAAATAATAAAAAAATTGATGCCAATCGCATTAGCAGTCTTTTTCTTCGGTTTGCTAGCAACAAGTGCAGTATTGGCGGATACTACAGGTGGACAGTTTGTTGATAAGGATAATAGAAAATATTATATAAAAGATGACCATAAAGCAATCTATTGGCATAAAATAGACGGTAAAACCTACTATTTCGGTGATAGTGGAGAAATGGTAGTCGGTTGGCAATACTTAGAAATCCCTGGGACAGGTTATCGTGATGATTTATTTGATAATCGACCAGTTTTCGAAATTGCCCTTCAACCGAAGTGGTACTACTTTAACCAAGATGGGGTTCTTCAAGAATTTGTTGGATGGAAACAATTAGAAGTTAAGGATTCGTTAAATGTTGGCAAAAAATATGGTGAAGGCTTTGAAGGCTCAGAAGTTCTTAAATTAGCAAATTATTACTTTGATCAAGACCATTCTTTAAAAACAGGTTGGCTTTATGATCAGTCTAACTGGTATTACTTAGCAAAAATAGGTTATTCAGGGAAAGACTACCTTGGGGGTGAAAGACGTGCTGGTTGGATCAATGATAATTCAACTTGGTACTATCTGGATCCAACAAGTGCTGCAATGCAAACAGGTTGGAAATACCTTGGTAATAAGTGGTACTACCTCCGTTCATCAGGAGCTATGGCAACTGGTTGGTATCAGGAAGGTTCAACTTGGTACTACTTAGACCAGTCAAATGGCGATATGAAAACTGGTTGGCAATACCTTGGTAACAAGTGGTACTATCTTCGTTCATCAGGAGCTATGGCAACAGGTTGGTTCCAGATCGGTAGTAAATGGTACTATACTTATAGCTCAGGTGCCTTGGCAGTGAATACGACCGTAGATGGCTATTCCGTCAATTATAATGGCGAATGGGTTCGATAAATAATGATAGTATTTTGTAATTTGAGATAAATTTTAAGTAAGAGTGCAGCTTCACGAAGTGGTACTGGATAAAAAGTTTTTAAAATCAGAAAACCGCATATTATCAGGCGTCAAAAAAATTGGCAAAAACTTGATAATATGCGGTTTATTGTGAAAAGATTTACTTATTTACTTATTTACTTATTTTTAACAAAATTGAGTTTTTGCCCAGTTTTACATGACATGTTTTAGAAAAAGGTATATAATGTTAGTGTAATATCAAGTGTTTTTTTGAAAGCACCATAACAATTACAATTTTAGGCTTAAAAATCGAACCTTCTTTAAATACTTAAATATTTAAGGGGGGGTATAAGTACCCATTTGTAAAAAAGAAATGAGGTTGAAAATGAACTTTAAGTCAAGAAAATGTGAAGAAAACGGGAAAAAAGTTTTACGCTATTCTATTAGAAAACATCATTTGGGAGTAGCCAGTGTGGCAGTGGCTTCCGTATTATTTTTTGCAACTGGTGTGGCGACTGTTCAAGCGGATGGACCAGGAGCAGACGAACCAGTATCAGGCACACCAGCCCCACCAAGTACAACAAGCACACTAGGCACTTCTGGTGCTAATACTGGTGATGCAGAAATAGAAAATACAAATATAGATACAAATACATCTGCATCAACTGAGAGTAATGGAAATAATAGAGCTGCATTAACAGAAAATGGGCCTATTAAGCCAGAAGATAATGTTGAAGCAAGAAATAATAATGAGAAACCTAGAGGGCTTGAAAGAGCAACAGAACCAGCAAATTATGATGGTAAAGTAAGTCTTATTGGTCAATGGACAAGTGAATCACACGAAAAAAAAGATACTGAAAATACATATAAGAATGCTACAGATAAATTAGGGAGTCCCTTGTCTAATCCAGGTCTTTTCCGTGGCGCTGCAAAAACTTTTCTTGGTTGGTCTGATATGCCGCCAGTAAATGGGAAAATTGCAGATGGTGCAAGACTGTTCTCGGCAGAAGACACTATAGCTACAGCCTTTCCGAATGGCTTGTCAGCTGATTCTAAGCTATATGGTGTTTATGCCAGTCTAAATGACCAAGATACACCTTTCCCTGCTGATAAATTTTCTATGGGATTTGCGGTTATAGGTGGAATGAATAAATTTGCCATTAATGATAATAAGGTTCATATTGATACGAATGTAGAATCAGAAGAAGTATTACCTAATACTAATTTAAATAAAGAAACAAAAGACAAAGAAAAAAATACCCGCCGTATCATTGATGAGTATAAACCGGACAATAATGATACTACAAAAGTGAATGAAGTGGTTTTAAAAGCTGAGTTTGAAATGGATAAAACTACAGCGATGACTGTGTATAGAAATCCTCATGTAGGATATGTTGGTCCGGTTTTATCCAACACATACAAGGATAATAACTTTAAATTAGATGAAAAGAAAAAAACTTACACCTATGTAGACTTAAATGTGAATTTAGACAAAGATTTAGTTGTTCCGGAAAAATTATATGCAGAGTTTAATGGTTACTCATGGAGACCATTGTATGCTCTTGGAATTAAGGAAGATGGAACGAAGGAAATCCTAAATGTGTATTCAAAAGAAGGGACAGCCTTAGGAAATACAAAAGATAGCTTTAATTCAATCGTTAGTAATACGGACCCTAGAGTCACATTTGGTGTTGAAACTAAAGGTAACCATAATATAACATTTAGAATGATTCTTAGATCTTTAAACGGATATGATAGTAATAGACCGGAAAATGAACGAAATGAGCGTATAGCTGAAAGTGTAGTAAAACCGGATGAAGGTAAGTCTATTGCTGAAACAATTATGCGCAATATGATACTTCGATCTCTTACATCAACAGAACTTAAAGCCTTGTTCCCTAATAAGAGTGATGAAGAAATCAATCAGATGGTTGTTCGTATTAATCAAGATAAAGCCAAAGAGTTAGCAGATACAAATGGAAATACAGTACTAAAAGTAACAGGTTCTGTTGAGGGTAATGTTCATCCAAGTGCAGGTAGAATCGGTAGTGGCTGGTTAAGCCTGGATTCAGCTACAAATTTACCTATTAACAAAGTAGAAGCTAACGTTTTAGAACTAGGTTATGTTACATTTTATAATGTATCCTACCGATTCCAAAGTGGAACAGAGGGAAAAGTATTACCAGCAGTAATCGAAAACTATAAGCCAAAAGATACAGCTACTTACGAAAATGAAGCGAATGTAACACCAACACAACCGACAACTACAGAGTATATAGATGCAGAAAACGATGGAAAATGGGTCTTCAAAGGTTATGATGAAGCTAAAAAACAAGTAAACAAAGCAGATGTGGAGTTCATTGGAACATGGGTATTCGAAGCTAATAAGTATGGTGTAACATACAAATTCGTTAGTGGAACAGAAGGTAAAGCATTACCAGCAGTAATAGAAGGATATAAACCAAAAGACCCAAAAACGTATGAAAATACAGCTAATGTAACTGCGATTCAACCAACTACAAAAGAGTACCCAGTTGCAGAAGAAGATGGAAAATGGGTATTTAAAAAATACGATGCAGAAAATAAAGCAGTAAATGAAGCAGATGTGGAGTTCATTGGAACATGGGTATTCGAAGCTAATAAGGAAGGAGGAAACATAAAAATTAGTTAGTGGAACAGAAGGTAAAGCATTACCAGCAGAAATAGAAGGATATAAACCAAAAGACCAAAAAAAGAATGAAAATACAGCAAAAGTAAATGCGA